>CAMCTE010000232.1 GCA_945878385.1 Azohydromonas lata NBRC 102462
AGAAGCCGGTGCAGCGGCGCATCCTGTACTCCATGGCCCGCATGGGCTTGGTGTTTTCCGGGCCCAACGGCGCCAAGCCCGTCAAGAGCGCCCGCGTGGTGGGCGATGTGCTGGGCCGCTTCCATCCGCACGGCGACCAGGCGGCGTACGACGCGTTGGTGCGGATGGCGCAGGATTTTTCGCAGCGCTATCCGCTGATCGACGGGCAGGGCAATTTTGGCAGCCGCGACGGCGACGGTGCCGCGGCCATGCGTTACACCGAAGCCCGCCTGTCGCCCATCACCCGCCTGCTGATGGAGGAGATCGACGAGGGCACGGTGGACTTCGTGCCCAACTACGACGGGTCCACCGAAGAGCCTCGTCTGTTGCCCGCGCGGCTGCCCTTCGTGCTGCTCAACGGGGCCAGCGGCATTGCGGTGGGCCTGGCCACCGAGATACCCAGCCACAACTTGCGCGAAGTGGCTGCGGCCACCGTGGCCTTGCTGAAGAACGAGAAGCTGGCCGATGACGAGCTGTACGAACTGCTGCCCGGCCCGGACTATCCCGGCGGCGGGCAAATCATCAGTTCGCCCGAAGACATCCGTGCGGCCTATGCCGGTGGGCGCGGGTCGCTCAAGGTGCGCTGCCGTTGGAAGATCGAAGACCTGGCGCGTGGGCAGTGGCAGCTGGTGGTCACCGAATTGCCGCCGGGCACCAGTTCGCAGAAGGTGTTGGAAGAGATTGAAGAGATCACCAACCCCAAGGTGAAGACCGGCAAGAAGGCGCTCACGGCCGACCAGACCCAGCTCAAAACCACCATCCTGTCGGTGTTGGATGGCGTGCGGGATGAATCGAGCAAGGACGCGCCGGTGCGCCTGGTGTTCGAGCCCAAGAGCCGCACGATCGAGCAATCCGAGTTGGTGGGCACCCTGTTGGCGCACACGAGCCTGGAAACCAGCGCGTCCATCAATCTGACCATGGTGGGCTCGGACGGCCGGCCGACGCAGAAGAGCCTGCGCCAGATGTTGCTGGAGTGGATCGGCTTTCGCCTGCAGACGGTGGAGCGGCGCACGCAGCACCGCTTGGCCAAGGTGCTGGACCGCATCCATGTGCTGGAGGGCCGGCAGCTGGTGCTGCTCAACATCGACGAGGTGATCCGCATCATCCGCAACAGCGACGAGCCCAAGGCCGCGCTGATCGAGCGATTCAAGTTGAGCGACCGTCAAGCCGAGGACATCCTGGAGATTCGCCTGCGTCAGTTGGCTCGCCTGGAAGCCATCAAGATCGAGCAGGAACTCAAGGAACTGCGCGAGGAGCAGAAGAAGCTTGAGGACATTCTGGCCACACCGGCGGCGCTCAAGCGCACGGCAGTCAAGGAAATCGAGGCCGATGCGAAAACCTACGGCGACGAGCGCCGCACCCTGATCCAGGCCGACAAGCGCGCGGTGGCCGAGGTGAAGGTGGTCGATGAGCCCGTGACGGTGGTGGTCAGCTTGAAGGGCTGGGTGCGCGCACTCAAGGGCCACGAGGTGGAGGCCGCCTCGCTGCAATTCAAGTCGGGGGATGCGCTGTACGGCACCTTCGCCTGCCGCAGTGTGGACACGCTGGTGGTGCTGGGCAGCAACGGGCGGGCCTATTCGGTGGGGGTGTCTTCACTGCCGGGCGGGCGCGGCGACGGCGCGCCCATCACCACCCTCATCGAATTGGAGAGCGGCACGCAGCCGGCGCATTACCTGGCGGGCCCGGGCGAGACCGTGCTGCTGTTGGCCGGCACCGGCGGCTACGGGCTGATGGCGCGGCTTTCCGACCTGTTCAGCCGACAGCGCGGCGGCAAGGGCTTCTTGTCGATCGAGGCTGGCGAGCAGGTGTTGCCGCCTGCGCTGGTACTGCCCGGGCACGATGCGGTGGCGGCGCTGGCCATGGACGGGCGGCTCCTGGTGTTCGGCCGCGACGAGCTCAAGATGCAGCCGGGCGGCGGGCGCGGCCTGACGCTGATGGATGTGGATGCCAAGACGCCATTGGTGTCGGTGTGCACCTTCTCCGGTGCCCTGATGGTGAGCGGCCAGGGCCGCGGCGGCAAGGACAAGGAAGACAAGCTGCAGGGCAACGCCCTCGCCCAGTACGCCGGCAAACGCGCGCGCAAGGGCCGCAAGGTCGAGGGCTTCCCGCGGCCGATGCGGGTGACGCCGGTGGCCTGAGCAGGGCCTGCCGCTTCTCTTCAAAACCGTTTTTGCGCTGCTGAATACCGGAGTGCTTGTCCATGATCACGCTGTTTGACTGTGCCACCGCCCCCAGCCCCCGCCGCGCGCGCATCGTGTTGGCGGAAAAGGGCATCGCCCATGACACCGTCCAGGTGAATTTGGCCCAGCGCGAACAGTTGGGTGAGGCCTTTCGCGCCATCAACCCGCGCTGCACCGTGCCGGCACTGAGGCTGGAGGACGGCATCGTGCTGACCGACAACGCGGCCATCGAGGCGTGGGCTGAGGCGCATGAGCCGAGCCCGCCGCTGTGGGGCCGCACGCCGGCGGAAAAGGCCGAGATCGCCAGTTGGCACTGGCGCGTGGAGTTCGAAGGGCTCTTTGCGATTGCCGAAGGCTTTCGCAATGGGTCGCCTGCGATGGCGGGCCGCGCGCTCAGCGGCCCCGATGACTTTCCGCAGATTCCGGCGCTGGCCGAGCGCGGCGTTCAGCGCACGCAGCTCTTCATGCGCACGCTGGACGATCGACTGCAGGGCCGCGGCTATATCGCGGCTGACCAGTTCAGCATCGCCGACATCGTGGCGGTGGTGGCGGTGGATTTCGCGCGCATCGTGAAGGTCAAGCCCGGGCCGGATCACCCCAACCTGTTGCGCTGGCGCGCGGCCATGGCGCTCAGGCCCTCGATGAGCCTGTGACGGTTTTCCGCCACAGCCGATCGCGCGACCGGCCGCGCAAGGAGTTCAGCGCCAAGGCAGCCAATGCGGCAAACAGCACTGCGCTCCAGAGTTCATAGGGAACGCCCAGCAACCAAGCCTTGGCTTCCAGGCAACTGGCCCGCGGTTGAAAGATGTCGGGCAAGAGGGCGTCCAGGCCGGTGGCGGCCAGGATGCGGTCGGCCAGCGTGAGGTTGCACGAGGCGCTGGCAGCTGCCACGAAATGTTGCCACAGGGCCGAAGCCAGGCCGGCCACGGCCAGCGCCAAGCGCAGCGCGGTGGCCCAGCGCAGGCCTGTTTGCCCCGGCCGTGAGGCGGCACAGGCCGGCGAGGCGGCGGCTTCCACCAGCCCCACGGCGGCACCCAAGACGAAAATCAGACGCTGCAGCACGCACCAGGGGCAGGGCTGCATGTCAAAGTGGTGTTGCGACACCAGGGCCGCGGACACTGCCAACAAGGCCAGCAGTGCCGACGCCAGCGCTTCGCGCCCGGGCGCGCCCAAGACCTTCAAATCAGGCCTCTCAAGAAGGCGCCACCTCGGCGATCATTTCGATTTCCACGCAGGACCCCAGGGGCAACTGCGCGACACCGAATGCGCTGCGGGCATGCGCGCCCACCTCGGGCCCGAACACCTCCACGAGCAACTGCGAGCAACCGTTGGTGACCAAGTGCTGCTCGGTGTAGTCGCCGGTGCTGTTGACCAGGCTCATCACCTTGACGATGCGCTTGACGCGCTGGAGGTCGCCCACAGCCGCTTGGAGGGTGCCCAGCAGGTCAATGGCCACGGCGCGCGCGGCGGCTTGGCCTTCGGTGGTGCTGATGGTGGCGCCCAGCTGGCCCACCCAGGGTTTGCCGTCGCGTTTGGCGATGTGGCCCGACAGGAACACCAGGGAGCCGGTCTGCACGAAAGGCACATAGGCCGCGGCCGGAACGGCCACAGGGGGAAGTTCGATACCCAGCGCCTGCAGGCGTTGGGCGGCGGTGGATGCACTCATCAGGGGGCCTCCGCAGAGGGTTTTGAAGCCAAGCCCTTGATCCTACATTGGACCGATGGGGATGGCTTGGCAGTCGAGCGGGGCAGCGAATTCGCCGCGGCGGTTGTGGGCGGCGGCGCAACCGGCGAACTTCGCGGTGGTCGTGTCGGTGATGGTGGCCGCTGTTGGCGGCTGGGTGCTCGGTGTGGCGTTGCTGGGCTTATGGCCAGGCCTGCCTGCTGAGCACTGGTGGCATGGCCTGTGGGCGGGTGGCGGTTTGGTGGCGGGCGTGGTGGTTGGGCG
>CAMCTE010000233.1 GCA_945878385.1 Azohydromonas lata NBRC 102462
GCCCTTTTGTTTTCAAAGGGGAAGAAGATTGAACACAGCATTGCGTTGGAGCGTGGCCTGCGCGGCCACTGCCCTCATGGCGCCGGCCTTGGCCGGATCGCACTCGGCAGCCGCAGCAGCGCCCCCGGCCAGTGTGGCGGCCACCGCACGGGCTTTGCCGCAGCCGGTGCGGTCGGTGGAAGGCATCTTGGAATACCGCTTGCCCAACGGTCTGCAGGTGCTGTTGGCACCTGACGAATCCAAGCCCACCACCACGGTGAATGTGACCTACCGCGTGGGCTCGCGGCATGAGAACTACGGCGAAACCGGCATGGCCCACTTGCTGGAGCATCTGGTGTTCAAGGGCTCCAAGCAATACCCCGACGGTTGGGCCCAGTTCAGCCAGCGCGGCATGCGCTTCAATGGCACCACCTGGTACGACCGCACCAACTATTTCGCCAGCTTTTCCCAAAGCGAAGACAACCTCAAGTGGTACCTGGGTTGGCAGGCCGATGCGATGGTCAATGCCTTCATCAACAAGAAGGATCTCGACAGTGAGATGACCGTGGTCCGCAACGAGATGGAAATCGGCGAAAACAACCCCAGCCGCATCCTCTTCGAAAAGACCTTGGCCACGATGTACCAGTGGCACAACTACGGCAAGACCGCCATCGGCGCCCGCGCCGATGTGGAGGGCGTGGACATCGAGCGCCTGCGTGCGTTTTATCGCCAGTACTACCAGCCCGACAACGCCACTTTGGTGGTGTCGGGCAAGTTCGACCCACAGCGCACGCTGGCCATGATCGTTGAGGCTTTTGGTTCCATCCCGAAGCCCTCTCGCGAACTGCCTCGCCTGTACACGCTCGACCCGGTGCAGGACGGTGAGCGCAGTGTCACCCTGCGCCGTGTGGGTGGCGTTCCCCTGTTGTTCAGTGCCTACCACGTGCCGCCAGGCGCGCACCCCGACACTGCGGCGGTTGAACTGATCGGCACCCTGATGACCGATGCACCGGCAGGCCGGCTGCACAAGGCCCTGGTGGACAGCAAGAAGGCAGCTGCGGTCTTCGCGTTTTCCGCTCCGCTGGTCGACCCCGGTTTTGCCATCTTCGGGGTGCAGCTGGCGCCCAACCACGATGTGGACGCCGCCCGAGCGACGCTGTTGCAGACGCTGGAAGGCCTCAAGGGCAGTCCGTTCACCGCGCAGGAAGTGGACCGTGCGCGCGCCAAATGGCTCAACGATTGGGAGCAGCGTTTCACCAATCCCGAAGAAGTGGGTATCGCGCTGTCGGAGTTCGTGGCGCTCGGTGATTGGCGCCTGTATTTCCTGCTGCGCGACCGTGTAAAGGCCGCCACACCCGATCAGGTCAACCGGGTGGCGCTGGCACACCTCTTGCCGGCCAACCGCACCTTAGCTCAGTATGTGCCCACCCCCAAGCCGGAGCGCGCACCGGCGCCCGCAGCGGTGGATGTGGTGGCTCAGCTCAAGGACTACAAGCCGGTCGAAAAAGTGGCCACGGTCGAAGCATTCGACCCCACGCCGGCCCACATCGATACCCGCACACGACGCGCCGTGGTGGAGCCGGGCTTGAAACTGGCCCTGCTGCCCAAAGCGACTCGAGGTGATTCAGTGTCTGCCC
This sequence comes from Azohydromonas lata NBRC 102462, assembly GCA_945878385.1. Classification (GTDB taxonomy): domain Bacteria; phylum Pseudomonadota; class Gammaproteobacteria; order Burkholderiales; family Burkholderiaceae_C; genus RFTU01. Next base: position 1,617 of record CAMCTE010000233.1, read on the forward strand.
AGTTGGTGTTGAGGTTGGGCAATCTGGACGCGCTCAAGGGGCGAAGCGATGCGGCGAGCATGCTCTCTCGTCTGCTCGACAAAGGCACGCAGAAGCGCTCACGCCAAGAACTTCAGGACCGCCTGACCGCCCTCAAGGCCGAACTGTCCATCAGCGGTGGGGCCACGACCCTCACGGCGTCGGTCAAAACCACTCGGGAACACCTGCCCGCGGTGGTGGACCTGATGGGCGAGATGCTGCGCATGCCGGCGCTCGATTCGGCTGCACTGGAAGAGGTGCGGGCCCAGGCCCTGTCAGGCCTGCAGGCGCAGCGTGATGAGCCTGGCGCCATAGTGGGCAACACCCTGTCGCGACACGGCAATCCCTACCCATCGGATGACCCGCGTTACGCGCCAACCTTCGCCGAGATCGAGCAGCGGCTCAAGGCACTGACCTTGGATCAGGTGCGTGATTTCCACCGCCGGTTCTTGGGGGCTTCTCAGGCCCAGTTCAGCGCGGTGGGCAGCTTCGATGAGACCGCCGTGCGCACAGCGGCGCAGCGCGCGTTCGGTGGCTGGGCTTCGGCTACAGCCGTGCAGCGCGTGCCATCTCCCCTGGTGCAACTTCCCCCGGCCCGCTTGGTCACCCGTACGCCCGACAAGCAAAACGCGGTGCTGGGCATGCGGCTGCCGCTGGCGGTCAAGGAACTCGACGCCGACCATGCCCCGCTGCTGGTGGCCAACTTCATCGTGGGCGGTTCGCCCAGCTCGCGCCTGTGGGTGCGCGTGCGCGAAAAAGAGGGCCTGAGCTACGGCTTGGGTACGCAAATTTCCTTCAATCTCCATGAAGCGGCCTCGACCTTTTCCGGCAATGCCGCCTTTGCTCCGGCCAACCGCGCGCGGGTGGAGGCTGCCATGCGCGAAGAACTCGAGCGCAGCATCCGCGAGGGCTTCTCGGCCGATGAAGTGGACAAGGCCAAGCAAGGCCTGCTCAACTTCCGGCGCCTGTCCCGTGCTCAGGACGAAGGCCTGGCGGGCGCCTTGACGCTCAATGAGTGGCTGGGTCGAGGATTCAAGTCGGCGCAGGATCTGGACGAGGCGATCGCAAAGGTGACGCCTGAGCAGGCTCTGGCTGCTTGGCGCCGCCATATAGACCTCAACCGTCTGGTGTGGGTGCTGGCCGGAGACTTCAAGGAGCCCTGAGGCCGCAGACCTCAGGTCTTGAAGGGGTTGTGTTCGCGCAACTCGTCCAGGTAGGCGCCCACATGGGCGCCTTCCCTTTTGAGGAAGTCATCGACCGCCTGGGCGAAGCGTTCATCGGCCAACCAATGCGCCGACCGTGTGGCCACCGGCATCAGGCCGCGCGCCATCTTGTGCTCGCCCTGTGCCCCGCCCTCGAATCGGGCGTAGCCGTGTGCCAGGCACCAGGCCAGAGGCTGGTAGTAGCACGCATCGAAGTGCAGGCACGGCACATGGCGCAGGGCTCCCCAGTAGCGCCCGTAGGCCTGTCGGCGCCGGGGGTCAACCGCCACCAGCGAGCAGGCGATGGGCACACCGTCCTGGTGGGCTACGAACAACACCCAGTTCTCGGGCATGTCGCGCTGCATGCGGGCGAAGAATTCGCGACTCAAGTACGGCGTGCTGTGGTGTTCTCGGTAGGTCTGGCAATAGCAGGCGTAGAACAGGTCCCACAGCCCTTCATCGATGGCCTGACCTTCATGGATGGTGAAGTTCACGCCCGCTTCGCGCACCCGCCGCTGTTCCTGCTGGATCTTCTTGCGCTTGTCTCGGTGCAGTTGCTGCAGCAGCCCTGGGAAGTCCAACGCCGGCGTTGCGGTGTCCTGACTCCAATGGAATTGCACGCCCTGGCGGATCATGCAGCCGGCCTGCTCCAGGGCCTGGGCGTCGAGCTCGTCCACGAACAGGATGTGCAGTGATGACAGCCCCAGATGCTTCGCTTGGTCCACTGCGGCCCGGGCCAATGCTTGGCGGGCGTCTGTGCTGCGCGCCAGCAGGCGTGCGCCGGGTACGGGCGTGAAAGGCGAGGCGCACAGCAATTTTGGGTAGTACGCCAAGCCATGCCGCTGATACGCCTCGGCCCAGGCCCAGTCGAAGACATATTCGCCGTAGGAGTGCGCCTTCAAATACAACGCACAGGCGGCGTGCAACTGCTCGCCGTGCCACAGGCTGATGAAGCAGGGTTTCCAGCCGGTGGCCTCCACCGCACTCTCGCTGTCGTGCAGCGCCGCCAGGTAGGCGCTGCGCATGAACGGCGACGGATGGGCCTGTAAATGCAGCAGTTCGTCCCACTGCGCGCAGGGGATCTCGGCCGGGTGCGAGTGAACCCGAATGACATAATCTTGAATCGTGTTGGAACCCTGCATCACTACATTGTCATCGCGCGACCGGAGCCCTCCATGCTGAAGGTGACTTTGGCGCAAATCAACCCCGTGGTCGGCGACCTGCAAGGAAACAAGGCCAAGCTGATCACCGCCGCTCGGCAGGCCCACGCGGGCGGCGCG
>CAMCTE010000234.1 GCA_945878385.1 Azohydromonas lata NBRC 102462
AGACTTTGGAAAGATTCCCTTTGTCTCCACCACCTTGGGCTCAGAACAGGGCTTGATTGCCAACGACCTGATTGGCCTGGGACGAGACCCGAGTGCGCCCATACGTGACGTGATCAAAGTCGAGGGTGACATCGTCATTCCCATCGACCTGCGCAACATCGGTATGTGGCTTAAAGTTCTCCTGGGCAGTCCAGTGAGTCTTGGAGACACCGCGCACACCCACACCTTCGTTTCTGGCAACTCAGGTCTGCCGAGCCTGTCACTGGAGACGGGACTGCCGGACATCCCAGCGTACTTTTTGGCCTCTGGTGTGATGGCCAACTCGCTGCAGGTGAAGTTCGCCCGATCTGGCGCAGCGGATGCCACCTTGGGCCTCATTGCCCAAGGGGAGGTCAAGCGCACCGCCAGCGCAGACGTGACGCCCACCACTTTGCCGATCACCCGCTTCAATCAGTTCCAGGGTTCGATCAAGAAGAACGGTCAGTCCCTGGGCAACGTGGTCGCAGCGCAGTTGACCTATTCGAACAACCTGGCGCGTATTGAAACGATTCGCTCCGACGGAAAGATCGAAGGGGCGGATCCCACGGTGGCCAGCTTGACGGGCAACTTGGAAGTGCGCTTTGCGGACACGGAATTGATCGATGCCGCGACCAACAACACCCCGCTGGAGTTGACCTTCAGCTATGTCATTGACGCCACCAAGAGTCTGACCTTCATCGCGCATGAGGTCTACCTGCCAAAGCCCAAGCTCTCGATCTCTGGCCCTGGTGGCATTCAGGCCACCTTTGACTGGCAGGCTGCCAAGAACACCGCAGCCGGTCACATGCTGACTGTGCAACTCGTCAATGACGTGGTTGCGTACTGAAACTAAGAGGCAAACATGCTCAAACTCAATCTAAAACGTGAGCCGTATTGGCTCGACCTGGTCCAAGGCGTGCGCATCAAAGTCAAGCCTGCGACCACCGCACTGGTCATGGCAGCTCGCCATGCGGCAGCCCTGATCGATGGCAAAGACCACGCGGCAGCCGGAGAGCGAACCGCCACCCTGATTACCGAGTTGGCCAAGGCTGCCATCTTGGCCTGGGAGGGCGTGGGTGATGACAAAGGCAAAGCCGCAGCCGTCACGCCTGATGGGATTGCTGCGCTCATGGAACTGTGGCCAGTGGCTGATGCCTTCGAGCGTGAATACCTGGCGGCACTCTATCTCTTGGATGCTTAAAAAAACGGCTGAAGGCCCGCACCGAATGGCACTTCGGTGGCGGGGCCACGTACTGCGGGGCATGCGAGGTGACCTGTCCTGAGTGTCCGTACCAAGTGAATTCACCCCAGACCGAAGAAGGCTGGCAGGCCCTCGCGGTGCTCGATGTCTGTTCATCCCAGGTGCGCGCTGTTCAGGGTGCAGTGCTGGGCATGGACTTCAACGCGTGGATGTCTGCCAGCCAGGCATTGGATGCAGAGCCTGCTGCCATGACCCATTTAGTCCCTGCCGTTGAGGCGGGCCTGACGCAAGCATTGAACAAACCATCTCCGGATAACCCAAATGGCTGAACGTAACCTATCGATTCGACTGGCTGTCATTGACGGCGGCAAAGTCAAAGCCGAACTGGCAGACGTGGGCGAAGCCGGAGAGCGATCGCTCAAAAAGATCGAGTCGGCATCGCAGCCTGCCTCCGCCGGCCTGAAGTTGCTGTCGTCTGCTGCGAATGATGCCAAGTTCCAATTGCAGGCCGCCACCGACCGGCTCGGCATGCTGGGTTCGGTGCTCGGAAAACTAGGCCCTGCGGGTCTGATCGCCGGTGCCAGCATCGCGGCGCTGGGAGTAGGTATGACTGCCCTGGTTCTGCCGGTGGCGCGCGTTGGTGACGAGTTCTTCAAGCTCTCACAAAAAACCGGTGTCTCGGTCGAAGCGCTCACAGCACTCGACTATGCGGCCAAGCTGTCGGATGTCACTACGGAAGGACTGACCAAGGCGCTGCAAAAACTGTCGATCGCTATGTTCGACACCCAGGTCAACGGCGATGAAGGTAGCGCCGCCTTGAAAGCCTTGGGTGTGTCGGCCACCGATGCACATGGACAAATCCGCCCCACCGAAGCCGTCCTGCTCGATCTGGCTGAAAAATTCGCCGACATGCCCGATGGTGCCGACAAGGCGGCATTGGCGGTCAAACTCTTCGGCAAGGAAGGCCTGGCCATCATTCCGTTCCTTAACCAGGGGCGTGAAGGCATCACGGCGCTGATGGAAGAAGCACAACGCCTGGGCCTGGTCATGTCCGAAGACGTGGCCCGCGCATCCGAGGTCTTCAACGACAACCTGACCCGCCTGTCTGCAATTTTTGAAGGTGTGCAACGCCAGGTTGGTGCAGCGGTTATTCCGATCCTGGCGGACTTCACCGAACAGGTGATCCTGGCGCAGACCGAAACGGGTAGTTTCAGCAATGAGCTGCAGCGCATCTCTGCCAACCGGGAAGCCACGCTCGCATTTCTCGAGTCCGTTGCATCGGGTCTGGCCTTCATTGCCGAGTCCGCTGTGCTCTTGAAGCGCGTCATTGCTCAGCCGTTTGACAGCCTGTCGGTGGTCGGCAAGGACATCGAGACCTGGTTCAAGACGGACATGCTGCGCTCGGGCAAGGCGATGGGGTTGGACCCCCAGGCCATCGACGCCGAGATCGCTAAGCTGCAAACGGCGCGTGACGACTATGTGCGCGCCGCCAATGACCGGCTCTTAAACATCAACCAGAACCCGGGCTATGCCGACCGGGTCGCCAAGTTCTTTGATGAGCAGCGCCGCACGGTGCGCGTCATGGGCCAGAAATTCGTGCTCGACACCGAAGCGCAAGCCAAGGAAGTGCAGGCCATCTACGACAAGTTTCTGCCGACGTTGCCACGCAAGCCCAGCCCGACTCTGGATCTCTCCGGTTTCGAGAAACCCAAGCCGGCAGAAAAGCTCAACGAAGGCGAAGCCTTCCTCAATCAACTGCGCTCTCGCCTGACGCGCGCACAAGAGGGCGAGGCCGCTGAACTGCGTGCCCGCGCCCTGCAGATTGAAGCCAAGGGTTACAAGGGTGTTTCCGTCGAAGCCGAAAAATATATTCAGGTGCTCGAAGCCATCGAGCGTCAGAAAGAGAAAGACAAAGCCTTCGAGGCCTACGAAAAAGAAGAAGCTAACGCACGCAAGATTGTCGAGACCCTAATTGGCAGCAACCGCCAGCGCATCGAAGGCATGCAGTTACAGCGCGAGATGCTGGACCTGTCCGCGACCGAACGCGCAGTCCTGCAAAACCGTGCCGAACTGGAAAAGTCTGCTGCTGCCGCGCGAAAGGAAGCCGGACAGATGCAGGATGCCGCTCTGCGCACTCAGGCAATCGAGGCCATTAACGACGCCCTCGCGCGTCAGTTGCCGATCATCGGAAGCCTGGTTCGTGCCAATGCCGATTACCAGCGTAGTGCTGAATTCGGTGCCAAATCGGCACTTCGGACCTACATCGAGGAGGCGACAAATGCCGCCAAGCAGGCCGAGCGTGCCGTCAAGGGCGCCTTCAAATCCATGGAGGATGCGCTTACCCAGTTTGTGATGACCGGCAAGCTGGATTTCAACAGCCTGGCCAATTCCATCATCAGCGACCTGATCCGCATCCAGATCCAACGTGCGATCACATTGCCGCTGGCGAACTGGGCCATGAGCCTCTTCACGCCGGCTGCTAGTACCGCGCTGCCACTTGGGTCCGGCGACCTGATGGGAGTGAACGCCAATGTCGCACACAGCGGCGGTCTGCTCGGCGCCGATGGACTGCCTTCGCGGCAGGTGGGCATGGGTGTGTTCGCCGGGGCGCGGCGGTTTCATACCGGCGGCTTGGTTTCAGGCGAAGTGCCCATCATCGCTCGCCAGGGCGAGGCGGTGTTCACGCCCGGTCAGCTACGCGCGCTGGGCGGTGCAGTCGCCGCCAAACCCCAAGTCAATGTGGAGGTGAATGTGATCAACCGAGCCAATGGTGTTGAAACCCGTGTCGAGCAGCAACAGCAGCCGGATGGCAGCAC
>CAMCTE010000235.1 GCA_945878385.1 Azohydromonas lata NBRC 102462
CGGGCGCGCGGTCTCGGGTGGCTGTTCAAAGCGCCGGCTTGCTTCCATCACCAAGCCGACGCTTCCAAGAGCGACCGAAGGACCTTTCATGAGCACCCCTACCCTCCTCAACGTCAATGGCATCGAGGTCATCTACAACCATGTGATCCTGGTCCTCAAGGGCGTGTCCCTGCAGGTCCCCGAAGGCTCCGTGGTGGCCCTGCTTGGCGGCAACGGCGCCGGCAAAACCACCACCCTGCGCGCCGTGAGCAACCTGCTGGCTGGCGAACGCGGCGAGGTGACCAAGGGCTCCATCGAACTGCGCGGCGAACGCATTGAAGCGCTGTCCACCGCCCAAATGGTGGACCGTGGTGTGGTGCAGGTGATGGAAGGGCGGCATTGCTTCGCCCACCTCACCATCGAAGAAAACCTGATGACCGGTGCCTACACCCGCAAGGACGGCAAGGGCGCGGTGAACGAGACTCTGGAGAAGGTCTACAACTACTTCCCCCGCCTGAAGACACGCCGCACCTCGCAGGCGGCCTACACCTCGGGTGGTGAACAGCAGATGTGCGCCATCGGCCGGGCGTTGATGGCCAATCCCAAGATGGTGTTGCTCGACGAGCCCTCGATGGGCCTGGCTCCGCAGATCGTGGAAGAGGTCTTTGAGATCGTAAAAGACCTCAACAGCAAGGAACGCGTGACCTTTCTGCTGGCCGAGCAGAACACGAATATGGCCCTGCGCTATGCCGACTACGGCTACATCTTGGAAAACGGCCGCATCGTCATGGATGGCGCTGCCAAGGACCTGCGCGAGAACGAGGATGTCAAGGAGTTCTACCTGGGCATGGGCGGCGGCGACCGCAAGAGCTTCAAGGATGTGAAGAGCTACAAGCGTCGCAAGCGTTGGCTGGCTTGATGCATCACCCCGATCCCACGGAGCGACGAACATGACTGAGCACCTCGACGCACTGGAAGTGCGCGACCCCGCCGGGCGCGAAGCGGCCCTGATGAAGGCACTGCCCAACCTGGTGGCCGCTGCGCAGCAACTGCCGGCGCTGGGCGCCAAGCTGGCAGGCATCGACGCGCAGGGCGTCACCTCGCGCGAATCCCTGGCCCGCGTACCGGTGACGCGCAAGGGCGAACTGCTGGAGCGGCAAATCGCCTCGCGGGCCACCGATCCCTTCGGCGGGTTCTCTGCCATCGGTTGGCGCGCCATGGCGCGCGGCGGTGCACGGCGCGTGTACCAATCGCCCGGGCCGATCTACGAGCCCGAGAGCGATGCAGCCGACTACTGGCGATCGGCCAGGGCCCTGCGCGCCGCAGGATTTGAAGCCGGCGATCTGGTGCACAACAGCTTCAGCTACCACCTCACGCCCGGTGCTTGGATCATGGAGGCCGGGGCGCATGCCTTGGGCTGCACCGTCTTCCCCGGCGGCGTGGGCAACACCGAACTGCAACTGCAGGCCATCGTGGACTTGAAGCCCGACGCCTACTGCGGTACGCCCAGCTTTCTGCGCATCCTGGTGGAAAAGGCCGCCGAGTCCGGTACCTCCATCGCTTCGATCCGGAAGGCCCTGGTCAGCGGTGAGGCCTTCCCGCCCTCGCTGCGCGACTGGCTCATGGAGCGCGGCATCCAGGGCTACCAGGCCTATGCCACGGCCGATGCGGGCCTGATCGCCTACGAAACCGCCGCGCGGCAGGGCCTGGTGGTCGATGAAGGCATATTGCTGGAGATCGTGCGTCCCGGCACCGACGACCCGGTGGCCGAAGGCGAAGTGGGCGAGGTGGTGGTCACCGTCTTCAACAGCGCCTACCCCATGGTTCGATTCGGAACCGGCGATTTGTCGGCGCTCCTGCCCGGCCCCTGCCCCACCGGCCGGACCAACACCCGCATCAAGGGGTGGATGGGGCGCGCCGACCAAACCACCAAGATCCGCGGCATGTTCGTGCATGCAAGCCAAGTGGCCGACATCGTGAAACGCCACCCTGGCGTAGGCAAGGCCCGCTTGGTGGTGGAAGGCGAAATGGCCAACGACCGAATGATCTTCAAGCTCGAGCACGCCATCCAGGACGACGGCTTGACCCAGGCGGTGGCCGCCACCGTCAAGGACATCACCAAGCTGCGGGCAGATCAGGTGGTGGTGGTGGCACCCGGCAGCCTTCCCAATGACGGCAAGGTGATCGAAGACGCGCGCAAGTACGACTGATCGCCGCCCTAAGTAATTTCCACCGCGCAGCATCGGCAAGCACTTCGTACGATCCGGGTTTCGATCCCTTCACCCTGTTTTACCGAGGACTGTCATGAAGCGTCTGCTGAGTCTCGTCGCCGCCCTGGGCCTTTCTGTGGGTCTGGCCGCCCCTGCGCTGGCTGCCTACCCGGAAAAGCCGGTCACCATCGTGGTCCCCTTCGCCGCCGGCGGCCCCACCGACAAGGTGGCCCGTGACCTGGCCGAAGTGCTGCGCAAAGGCCTGAACAACCAAAGCATCGTCATCGAGAATGTGGGCGGCGCCGGCGGTACCCTGGGCGCGGCCAAGGTGGCCAAGGCTGCACCGGACGGCTACACCCTGCTGCTGCACCACATCGGCATGGCCACTGCGCCGGCCCTGTACCGCAAGCTGCCCTACAACGTGATGGGCGACTTCGAGTTCCTGGGCATGGTCAACGATGTGCCCATGACCCTGGTGGGCCGCACCACACTGCCAGCCAACAACTTTGCTGAACTGCGCAAGTGGATCGACGCCAACAAGGGCAAGATCAACCTGGCCAACGCCGGTCTGGGAGCCGCCTCACACCTGTGCGGCCTGCTGTTCCAACAAAGCGTGGCGGTGGACATGACCACCGTTCCGTACAAAGGCACTGGCCCGGCGATGACCGACCTGATCGGCGGACAGGTAGACCTGATGTGCGACCAGACCACCAACACTTCGGCGCAGATCGAAGGCGGCAAGGTCAAGGCCTTCGCCGTGACCACAATGAAGCCGCTGACCACCCCCACCCTGGCCAAGCTGCCCACGATGGATTCCCAGGGCTTCAAGGGCTTCAATGTGAGCATCTGGCACGGCTTGTACGCACCCAAGGGCACGCCCAAGGCAGTGACAGACCAGGTGAACACCGCCCTGCGTGCCGCCCTGAAGGACCCCGAGTTCATCAAGCGCCAGGAAGCTTTGGGCGCGGTGGTGGTGACCGACGATCGGCTGAATGCGGCCGACCATCGCAAGTTTGTCGAAGCTGAAATCAACAAGTGGGGACCGGCCATCAAGGCCGCCGGCCAGTACGCTGACTGAACGAGAACAGAGCTAAAACTGAGCGAGATCTGAACGACAACTGAGCCCACGCGGCGCTTGCGCTGCGTCAGGGTGAGGCAGCGGCCACCGCTCCTGAACAGGCCGCCATGCGCATGCGCTGGCGGCCTTTTTCATGGGCGCTTCAGATCAGGTCCTGGGGATCGTTGAAGTGGGCTTCCACATTCATGGGAAGCAGTTGAATGGTGGCCCTCAAGCCGGGTACGGCACTCATCAGTGCCTGCTCCACCGAGATGCGCAGCGCTGCGGCACGGCCCAGCGTCCAGCCGGCGGGCATGTGCATGTGAACATCCACAAAACGCCGCTGGCCCGCTTGACGGGTCACCACATGATCGAAGCGGATAGCCTGGTGGGTGAAGCCCTGCAGCGTGCGGTCGATCTCTTGCCGCCACCGCGGCTCCAGCGCCCGGTCCATCAAGCCATCGGCTGAGCGGCGAATCAAGTGCACCGCCTCACGCACGATGTTCAATGCAACCGCCACGGCCACCGCAGGGTCCAACCAGAGCCACCCCGTGTAGGACACCGCCACCAATGCAGCCACCACGCCAGCCGATGTCCACACATCGGTGAACAGGTGGCGCGCATCAGCTTCCAGGGCGATCGACCCGTGTTCCTTGGCCTTGCGCAGCATGGCCCAACCCAACAGCCCATTGAGGACCGAACTGGCCACCGACAGCATCAAGCCCAGGCCCAAGGCCTCCAGCGGTTGTGGGTTCAA
>CAMCTE010000236.1 GCA_945878385.1 Azohydromonas lata NBRC 102462
ACGCAGCATGGGCTTGTGCACATAAAACTCGTCCGGGTTGACCGCGCCCTGCACCACCGTCTCGCCCAGCCCGTAGCTGGAAGTGATGAAAACCACGTCCTCAAAGCCGCTTTCGGTGTCGATGGTGAACATCACACCGGCCGCGCCCAGATCTGAGCGCACCATGCGCTGGATGCCCGCAGACAGCGCCACATCCGCATGCGCAAAGCCCTTGTGCACGCGATAGCTGATGGCGCGGTCGTTGTACAGCGAGGCGAAGACTTCCTTGGTCTTGTGCAGGATGTCGTCGATACCCACCACATTCAGGAAGGATTCTTGCTGGCCCGCGAAGGACGCATCGGGCAGGTCTTCGGCCGTGGCCGAGGAACGAACGGCAAACGAGGCCTGCGGAGATTCGGCGCTCAGGCGCGCGTACTCACTGCGGATGGCCGCATCCAAGTCGGGCGGAAACGGAGTTTCTTCCACCCACCGACGAATTTCAGCACCGGCTTGCGCCAGTGCCTTCACATCATCGGTGTTCAGCGTTGACAGCCTCTGCGCGATGCGCTCGGCCAGGCCCCCATGCGACAAAAAGCGCCTGAAGGCATGCGCCGTGGTGGCAAAGCCCCCCGGCACCCGAACGCCGGACGACGCCAGCTGGCTGATCATTTCCCCGAGTGAGGCGTTCTTGCCGCCAACCGATTCGACATCGGTCATGCGCAGCTGCTCGAACGGCACCACCAGGGCCCCTTCCAATGCTTGATTGGACATGAAGGCTCTCCAAGGCTAAAAAAACTCGTGGGCGTCGTGCGCCATTGCGGCCAATTCTAGGGAGGATTGCCTATCATCACCTTTCAAATGCAGGCACGCCGCCTTGCCCAAATTCACAGGCCCGCCCCTCTGCACCCATGAGCCCGCGCACCATCTTCTATGTCTCCGACGGCACCGGCATCACCGCCGAAACCTTCGGCAACTCCATCCTGGCCCAATTCCCGGGCCCGTTTCGCCATGTGCGCCGGCCCTTCATCGACTCCGAGGACAAAGCCTGGCAAGTGGTGCGCGAAGTCAATGAGTGCGCCGAGCGCGAAGGCGTCCGGCCGGTGGTCTTTCTCACCTTGGTCAATGAAGCGGTGCGCAACATCCTGACCGACGGCCAGAATGGCCCGGCAGCCCACTGCCGCGCCAAGGTGATGGACATGTTCCGCGCCTTCGTCGAACCCCTCGAAGAAGAGTTCGGCATCAAGAGCAACCACCGCATCGGCCGCTTCTCGGACGCCGCCAAAAGCCAGGAATACAACGACCGCATCGAGGCCATCAATTTCTCGCTGGCGCACGACGACGGCCAATCGGCCCGCAACCTGGAACAGGCCGATGTCATCCTCGTGGGCGTGAGCCGCAGTGGCAAGACGCCTACTTCGCTGTACCTGGCCATGCAGCATGGCATCAAGGCGGCCAACTATCCGCTCATCCCGGAAGATTTCGAGCGCGGCCACTTGCCCTCTTCACTGATGCCGCACAAGCGCAAGTGCTTCGGCCTGACCATCGACCCCGAACGCCTGAGCCAGATCCGCAATGAGCGGCGGCCAGAAAGCCGTTACGCCTCTTTGGTCAACTGCCGCGCGGAGGTGGCGGCGGCCGAGCAGATGATGCGCCGCTCGGGCATCGAGTGGCTGAGCTCCACCCACAAGTCCATTGAAGAGATCGCCACCACCATCCTGCGCGACATCCGGCCCGACAGGCTCATCTACTGAGCCTGCGCGCCGCTTCGTACAGGCAAATGGCCGCCGCGGCCGCCACATTGAGTGACTCTTCTCCGCCCGGCTGAGGAATGCGCACCCGCAGCGCGGCCATCGCCGCCAGCGCCGGGTCCACCCCTTGTCCCTCATGGCCGAACACCCAGACGCCGGGTTTCGGCAGCGCGGCATCAGGCAGGGCCTGAGCCTCATGCGAACTCGTCACCACCAGGTTCGGCGCCAAAGGCTGCAGGTCTGCCAGGGACAGGCCTTCCAACAATTGCAAGCTGAAATGCGCGCCCATGCCGGCACGCAGCACTTTGGCTGACCACAGGGCCACCGTACCCTGCAGCGCCAGCACCTGCCGCACGCCCAGGGCCGCGGCGCTGCGCAAAATGCTGCCGGCGTTGCCCGGGTCTTGGAGGCGGTCCAGCACCACCGTGGCCACGCCCATCATCGGTGCACCACCATTGGCAAGCGGCGGCTCCACCAACATGCCCAAGGGGCTGGGTGATTCCAAGCCCGTCACCGACTTCATCAAAGCAGACGGCACCACCGCCACCCGCGCGGCGCCCAACGCCAGCGCGCGCAGGTCGGGCCTGCCCTCCCAGGCCTCTTGCGTCACCACCGCCTGCGCCACCGCGTGGCCCCGGTCCAGCCAAGCGCGGCACAGGTGATCCCCTTCCAACCACACCAGGCCTTCGCTGCGATAGGCCCCCGGCCGGGCCTGCAGGCGGCGCAAGCGTTGAATCAGCTCGTTGTCGCGCGAGGTGATGGTGTGCACGATGGCGCTCATGCCGCCTCCCCGGGCACTGTGCGCAGCGCCGCGGCGCGCCGCACCGGTGCATAGCTTTGGCGGTGCAGCGGCGAAGGCCCGTGCAGGAACAGCGCCTGCAGATGCTCGGGCGTGGGGTAGCCCTTGTGGGCATCGAAGCCGTACTGCGGGAACGCTTCGTGCATCCCCGTACACATCCGGTCGCGCGTCACCTTGGCCAGGATGGAGGCTGCCGATATGGCCTGCACCTTGGCGTCACCGCCCACCACTGCCTCAGCCGCCACCTTCAAGGGCGGCAGCCGGTTGCCATCCACCAACACCAGGGCCGGCAGCAGCCTCAAGCCTTCCACGGCGCGGCGCATGGCCAGCATCGTGGCTTGCAGAATGTTCAATTCGTCAATCTCTTGCACCGAGGCCTGCGCGATGCAGCAGCACAAGGCCTTGGCGCGTATCTCATCGAACAGGGCCTCGCGGCGCCGCTCGCTCAGCACCTTGGAATCGGCCAACCCGGCAATAGGCGCCGCCTCATCCAGGATCACCGCAGCGGCCACCACCGGCCCGGCCAGCGGGCCACGCCCGGCCTCATCCACGCCGGCTACCAGACCCTCACGCGACCAGCCCAGGCTCAATTGCTGCGGCGCGGCGGCAGAACCGGCGCGCCTAACCACCGATCAACTCCTGCAGGGCCTGCGCCGCACGCGCGCCGGTGTTCTGGCGCAGTTGCGCATGCAACTCTGTGCAACGCGTGCGATAGCGGTCAACCGCCACCGCGTCATCCAGCCATGCCAGCGCGTCGGCGGCCACCCGGTCGGGTTGCGCCTCATCTTGCAACCGCTCCGGCACGATGAACTCGCGGCTGAGGATGTTGGGCAAGCCCACCCAAGGCTGCAGACGCATGCGGCGCATCCGGCGCCAGTCGGCCTCGGCCAAACGATAGACGATGACCTGGGGACACTTGAACAACGCAGCCTCCAGTGTGGCCGTGCCGCTGGCCACCAAGGCCACATCGGCAGCGGCCATGGCCTCGTGCGAGAGGCCCTCCAGCAAGGTCAGGTGCCCTTCCTGCACCAAGGGCCGCGCCATGGGCTCCAAGACAGGCATCAGGCCCGGGGCCACGGGCAACATAAAGCGCAACCCCGGCCGCAACGCCAATAGGCACTGTGCGCTGGCCAACAGCAGCGGCGCGATGTGCCGGATTTCAGCCTGCCGGCTACCGGGCAGCAACGCCACCAAGGAATCCGTGGCATCACCGGCGCCCAACACTCGCCGCGCAGCCGCCCGGTCGATATCCATGGGAATCGCATCCGCCAAAGGGTGCCCCACATACGAAGCCCGCACACCCTGTTCAGCCAGCAAGGCCGGCTCAAACGGAAACAGGCACAGCACATGGTCGGCCGCAGCCTTCAAACGCTGCACCCGGTTCGGCCGCCAAGCCCAGATCGATGGACACACAAAGTGCACGGTGCGCACGCCTTGCGCGCGCAGCGAAGTCTCG
>CAMCTE010000237.1 GCA_945878385.1 Azohydromonas lata NBRC 102462
ATTGGCTGGGCTCGCAAGTCTGCGCATTCGCAGACTTCACCGCGCACGCGCCCAAGAAGCCGCCCAAAGGCTGATCGCACCGCGCATGCCGCGCCGCAGGCTCTGGCCTGACCGACGCGGCCCCTACCCTACTGCCAAGGCCCAAGGGGCAGATGCGGATGCACACACCATCGCCCGCATCATGGCCCGCGGCCGAACGGCTTTCAGTTGCCGGAGATTTCATGCCGTCATTCCCTGCACGACATACACGCCATACACGCCATACACGCCCGGCAAGCCCTGCACGCACGCTTTTGCCTGCCGCGCTGTCGCTTGCTGCCCTTTTGGTCCACGCCTGGCCCGCAGCGGCACAGAACCCACCCCGCCCCCATGCCGGAGCCGCTGCACCCGCTGCGGCATCGCCTTCAACCCCTGCAGTTCCCGCCGCTTCACCGCAACGCCCTTCACCCGAAGACGCGCAAGCGCGCGTGCCACCGGTGCAGCACCGGTCGGCCCTGCGCAGCGCGCCGTCGGTGGCACCAGCGGCACCGGTTGCGGTGGGGTCATGGCCTCAAGCCAACCGGGTGGTGGATGAAGTGGGCGGCTGGCGCGCTTATCTCAAGGAAGCCCACGGCATGGCGCCATCACCGGAAAAAGGCGCAGCGGAGAAAGCCAAATGAAACGCACCCACGCTCGCACTCACTCTCGCACCAGGGCCGCCTCACTCACGGCGCTGGCCGCGTCCGCCTTGCTGGCAGGCTGCGCCAGCACCACCGCGCCGTCCTCTGGCGCAGCCCCGGCCATCGTTCAAGAGGTGGCCCGTACGCATGGCGGCGCCAGCGTGAAGTGGCAGCGCAGTGAGGCGGACCAGGCCCAGGCCCGCACCCGCGTGCAAGAGTTGTTGAAGCAGCCCCTGACGGCCGCAGCCGCCGTGGAACTGGCCCTGCTGAACAACGCCGGATTGCAGGCGCAGCTGGCCGAACTGGGCATCACGCAGGCCGAAGTGTTGCAGGCGGGTCGCCTGCCCAACCCCGGCTTCACCTATGGCCGCAGCAGCGAAGGCGACAAGCGCGAAGTCGAACGCGGCCTGCACATCAGCCTGGCCCGCATTTTGGTGATTCCCATGGTGCGCGACATTGAACAGCGCCGGCTGAACCAGGCCGAGCGCAGCACGGCACTGCAGGTGATGGCCCTGATCACGCAGGTGCGCCGCGCGCAGGTGGACGCGGTGGCCGCGCGCGAGCGGGTGCGCTACATGGCCGATGTGCTCAAGGCCGCCGAAGCCAGCGCCGAACTGGCCCGCCGCATGGCCCGCGTGGGCAACTTCAACAAGCTGCAGCAGGCCCGCGAACAGAGCTTCCAGGCCGATGCCCTGCAGGGCCATGCGCGTGCCCTGCGCGAAGAAATGGCCGCGCGCGAACGGCTGGTGCGTTTGCTGGGCTTGTGGGGTGAAGACCTGAATGCCCTTCAATTGCCCGAGCGCCTGCCCGACTTGCCCACCACGCTGCCCGACCGGCCTGACATCGAGCGGCAGGCCATGGCGCAGCGCCTGGATATACAAGCGGCCAAACTGCAGACCGAGCAGACCGCGCGACAACTGGGACTGACGAAAACAACCCGCTTCATCAATGTGCTGGAGTTGGGCGGGCACCTCAACAGCAGCAACGAAGAGCATGCCCACGCCGGCTGGGAAATCAGCTTGGAGTTGCCGCTGTTCGACTGGGGCACGGCGCGCGTGGCGCGAGCACAGGCGGTGTATCAACAGGCCCTGAGCCGCACGGCGCAAACCGCCATCCACGCGCGTTCTGAAGTGCGCGAGGCCTACGGCCACTGGCGCGCCACGCACGACATCGCGCGTCATCAGCGCGACGAGGTGGTGCCGTTGAAAAAGCGCATTTCGGAAGAGAACCTGCTGCGCTACAACGGCATGTTGATCGGCGTGTTTGAACTGTTGGCCGATGCACGGTCGCAGATCACCGGCGTGTCGCAGTACCTGGACGCCCTGCGCGACTTTTGGGTAGCGGACGCCGAACTGGAGATGGCGATGTTGGGGCCCCTGGCGCTGGCATCGGGAACAGTGGGCGGCGGCGCACGCACGCCCACTTCGGCCGCACCTGCAGCGGGGCATGCCGGGCATTGAGCCCGCGCCACACCGCAGATCACACCCTGTAAACCCTCTACACCCCACACACCCTTCAAGACGGAACCCATCCCATGGTGTCACGACGACAGTTCTTCCAATCCGCCGGCATCACCGCCGCGGCCTCTGCCAGTGCGGTCAGCACTGTGGCATTGGCCGCGCTGCCCGAGGCCGTCCAACAAACCAAGCCCGACACCATGCCGCCGCTGGTGCCCACCAACGGCCGCCCCTACAACCCGGTGGTCACGCTCAACGGCTGGACCCTGCCCTGGCGCATGAACAAGGGCGTCAAGGAATTCCACTTGGTGGCCGAACCTGTGGTGCGCGAAATGTGCCCCGGCTTCAAGGCCCACCTGTGGGGCTACAACGGCCAAAGCCCCGGGCCGACCATCGAGGTGGTGGAAGGCGACCGCGTGCGCATCTTCGTGACCAACCGCTTGCCTGAAGTCACCAGCATCCACTGGCACGGCCAGCGCCTGCCCAACGGCATGGACGGCGTCACCGGCCTCACACAACCGGCCATCCCACCGGGTAAGACCTTCGTCTATGAATTCGAAGCGCGCCGCCCCGGCACCTTCATGTACCACCCACATGCCGACGAGATGGTGCAGATGGCCATGGGCATGATGGGCTTCTGGGTCACGCACCCCAAGAACAAGCATCCGCTGATCGATGAAGTGGACCGCGACTTCTGCTTCCTGCTGAGTTCCTACGACATCGACCCGGGCAGCTACACACCCAAAGTGATGACGATGCTGGACTTCAACCTTTGGGCCTGGAACAGCCGCATCTACCCCGGCATCGACCCGTTGGTGGTGGGCCACAAGGACAAGGTGCGCCTGCGGGTGGGCAACCTGACCATGACCAACCACCCCATTCACATCCACGGCCACGAATTCTTCGTCACCGGCACCGACGGCGGCCCCACCCCGCGCGGTTCGCGCTGGCCCGAAGTGACGGTGGATGTGGCCGTGGGGCAGATGCGGCAGATGGACTTTCTGGCTGACGAGGAAGGCGACTGGGCCTTCCACTGCCACAAGAGCCACCACACCATGAACGCCATGGGCCACAACGTGCCCACCATGATCGGCGTGGACCACCGCGAGGTGGTCAAAGACATCACCAAACTCATCCCCGACTACATGGTCATGGGCGAGCGCGGCATGCACGACATGACCGAAATGGAGATGGCCCTGCCCGACAACACCGCGCCCATGATGACCGGCCAGGGGCCGTTTGGCTCGGTGGGCATGGGGGGCATGTTCAGCGTGATCAAGGTGCGCAAAGGCTTGAAGCGCAACGACTACACCGACCCGGGCTGGTTCAAGCACCCGGCGGGCACCGTGGCCCATGAATACAAGGGGCCTACACCGCCGCACCGCGAAGCCGCCTCACCCGGCACCATGCCACGCGCCCAGCCGGGCGCCACCGACATCGAAGTCAAGGTTCGCAAGCCGGGTGCCGGCGGCGGACACGGCCACCACTGACCTACAGGAGACTGATTCATGAACAAGTTCATCCCCTTTGTGCTGGCGCTGGGCGCCTGCGGTGCTGCATGGGCGCAGGCGGGCGGGCCGGCCCAAGCGGGCACCGCAGCTGCATCTACTGCGGCACCCGCGACCACACCCAGCGGCACCGCCGCCGCCCCAGCCGCCAAGGCCGAAGCCGAAGTGCGCCGGGTGGAGGCCGCCACCGGGCGCATTCAGTTGCGCCATGGCCACATCGCCAACCTCGACATGCCGCCCATGACCATGGTGTTCCGCGTCAAGGCCCCGGGCTTGCTGGAAGGGCTCAAGGAGGGCGACAAGATCCTGTTCACCGCTGAAAAAATC
>CAMCTE010000238.1 GCA_945878385.1 Azohydromonas lata NBRC 102462
GGGCTCCGGTGCAGGCTCGGGCGCCTGCTCACGCGGCGCAGCCTCCTGGGCCACGCTGCTCCAAAGTTCGGCCACCACCGGCGCGGGCGTGCTGGTGCGCCAGTTCACGGCCAGTGCCAAGGCCACCACCAGGCCGCCATGCACCAACAGCGCCAACACGGCGCCGCTGCGCATGCCTTGTGCTGCGCGAGGCCGGAAGGGGTCGGCCAGAGCCTGCGCCGCCATTGATCAGGAGCCCTGCTGAACCGAGAGGCCCAGGCGCTGCACGCCCGCCTTCTGCAGCGTGTCCATCACCTTCACCACCTCGTCGTACTTCACATTGCGGTCGGCTGAGATGACCACCGGCACCTGCGCGCTGCCTCCCTGCAGCCGCCGCACCTGCGCACCCATGTCGGACAGCGTGGCCGCGCGGCCTTCCTCGCCCTCACTGCGCACTTTGAAGCGGCCGTCTTTCTCCACCACCACCTCCACCACCTTGGGTGGGCGCTGTTGCGACTGGCCCACGCTGGGCAGGTCCACCACACCGGTGGTGATCAAGGGCGCACTGACCATGAAGATGATCAGCAGCACCAACATCACATCGATGAACGGCACCATATTGATCTCGGCCATGCCGCGTCTTCGCCCACGGCCGGCTCGCCCCTGCACGGATGCCATCAGTAGGCCCCGGAATTCGTGCCGGCCACGGGCTGGGCGGCGCTGCGCTGCAGGATGTTGGAAAACTCTTCGATGAAGGTTTCCAACTGGATGGCCACGCGGTCGATGTCGCGCGAGAAGCGGTTGTAGGCAATCACGGCCGGAATGGCTGCAAACAGGCCGATGGCCGTGGCCACCAGGGCCTCGGCGATGCCCGGCGCCACGGTGGCCAGCGTCACCTGCTGCAGGTTCGAAAGCCCCACGAAGGCGTGCATGATTCCCCACACCGTGCCGAACAGGCCGACATAGGGGCTGACCGAGGCCACCGACCCGAGGAAGCTCAAGTGGCTTTCGATGGTGTCGAGTTCGCGCTGAAAGCTCGCCCGCATCGCGCGCCGCGCCCCGTCCAACTGGGCACCCACATCCAGCCGCCTTTCGCGCAGCTTCATGAATTCGCGCATGCCGCTGGCGAAGATGCGCCCCATCGGGGCCGCAGGCGGCTGCGTGCCCGCCGCCTGATACAGGTCCTGCAGGGAGCGACCCGACCAGAATTCGCGCTCGAACCCTTCGTTGAGGTTGCGCACCCGCTTCAGGCCGATCACCTTGCCGAAGATGACGGTCCAACTGGTCAGCGAGACCACCAGCAGGCCGGCCATCACCAGCTGCACCACAAGGCTGGCCTGGGTGACCAGGGTCAGAATGGAAAGGTCTTGATTCATATCGGATTCAAAGGATCACATGCCTGGCGTGCCAGGGCCTGTTGAAGGGAATCGGGCATCCGCCGGGGACGCATGGTGTCCGGGGCCACGCAACCGATTCGAATGGTTCCTGCCGCCAGAAGTTCAAGTTGGCGTGTGGCCTGTTGGCGTATTTCAAGGCTGGCGGCACCGGCTCTGAGCACCTCCACATTGACTTCGATCCAGTCGTCCAGCCGCGCTGGGCGCAGGTAGCGCACCTGGGTGTCGGTCACGACAAACATGGCGCGCTGCGCGGGGTCTGCATGCAGTCGCAATGTTTCCTGGCTGAAGCCCAGGGCACGCAACCATTCCGTGCGTGCGCGCTCGAAGTACTTCAGGTAGTTGGCGTAGAACACCACGCCGCCAGCGTCTGTGTCTTCCCAGTACACCCGCATCGACTGCACATGTGCCGCGCGCAGGCTGCCGGGGCTCAGGCCTGTGTCCATGGGCGCGCCAGTTGCGTCCGGTCGGCTGCCGCCATGCGGGCGATGGCCTGATGCAGGGTGTCCATCGAAGACGCGAAGGACAAGCGCACATGCCCATCCGCCAAAGCAGGCCCAAAGTCGCGGCCGGGCGTGAGGGTGACTTGCGCGTGGTGCATCAGTTGCAGGCACAGGTCCCAACTGTCGGGTGCAATGCCGCTTGAATCAATCCAGGCGTAGAAGGCACCATCGGGCTCTACCGGTACAGGCCAGTCGATGTGGCGCAACGCCGGCACGATGTAGTCGCGCCGGCGTTTGAATTCGCCACGCCGCTCTTCGTATTCGCGTATCGATTCGGCTTCGAAACAGGCCAGTGCCGCTTGCTGTGCCACGGTGCTGGCGCAGATGTAAAGGTTCTGGGCCAAGCGCTCGATGGCCGGCACCGCATCCAGGGGCGCCACCAACCACCCCAGACGCCAACCCGTCAGACCGAAGTATTTCGAAAAGCTGTTCACCGACAGCACATCGTCTCCCAAGGCCAAGGCCGTTTGCCCATAGCGGGCCTCATAGCTCAAGCCCAGATAGATCTCATCGACCACCGTCCAGCCGCCCAATTCGCGCGCGGTCTGCACGAGCGCGCGCAGTTCGACCGGGTCGATGGACGTGCCGGTGGGGTTGGACGGGGAGGCCAACAGCACACCACGCGTTGCGGGGTTCCAGTGGCTGCGCAATTGTTCAGCGTTCAAGGCATAGCGCTGCTCAGCGGCGGTTGGGACCAACCGCGCCTGGCCGCCCGCAGCCGTCACGAAGTGCCGGTTGCAGGGGTAGCTGGGGTCTGGGCAGATCACCTCGTCACCGGGCTCCACCAGTGCCAGCATCGCCAACTGCAGCGCGGCGGAGGCACCCGCGGTGATGATGATGCGCGCAGGGTCCACATCCACCTGAAAGCGCTGCGCGTACCAGGTGGAAATCGCGCGCCGCAGTGCCGGCAGCCCGGTGGCTGCGGTGTAGGTCGTATCGCCCCGGGCAATCGCGGCGGCGGCAGCCGCTTGTACCCGCGTGCAGGCGGTTCGGTCCGGCTCGCCGATGTTCAGAAACAGCATCCGGCGACCACCGGCCGACGGGTCGCACACCGCTGTATGTGACAGCGCGGCCGCGCGCTTGGCCACTTCCATCACATAGAAGGGCTCGATCCGGTCGACACGAGAAGCCAGCCGCATCGGGGTGTGTTCGTCAGGACCGCGCCGCGCGAGCGGCCTGCACTTCGACAGACCTCAGGTCCGCAGCGGTTTTGTCCAGCACGCCGTTGACATACTTGTGCCCATCGGTTCCGCCGAAGGACTTGGTGAGTTCCACCGCTTCGTTGATCACCACACGGTAGGGAATCTCGATGCAGTTGGCGAGCTCATAGGCGCCGATCATCAAGGCTGCATGTTCCACAGGAGAAAGATCAGCCGTGGGACGGTCCACATGGCGCGCCAGCGCGGCGTCCAGCGTGGTGGCTTGTGCAATGCAGCCGTGCAGCAGGGCTTCGAAGTGCGGCTGATCGCAACCAGCATGCACCTCCTGCTCTTCCACATGGACCTGGATGACGGCAGGCTCCTCGTGCGAGACCAACCATTGGTACAAGCCGGTGAGCGCGGCCTGTCGCGCGCGGCGGCGGGCCGACATGCTGGCACTGCCGTGTCGCGTGCTGGAATTCGATGTGGTCATGCCTGCAGGCCCCCGGCGCCTGTATCCGCTGACGGGGCTTCATGCAGTGCGGACAAGGACTGCAGCAACAGGGCCATCTCCACGGCGACAACGGCCGCATCGCGGCCCTTTTCATCCTGCCGTGCCTGGGCCTGCAACGGGTTCTCCACGGTCAGGATCGCGTTGGCAATCGGAATGTGGTGGTCCAGGCCCACCCGGGTCACGCCGGCGCCGCTCTCGTTGGCCACCAGTTCAAAGTGGTAGGTCTCGCCGCGAATGATGCAACCCAGGGCCACCAAGGCGTCAAACCGGGCGGTCTCCGCCAGGCCCTGTAGTGCCAGTGGCACCTCCAAGGCGCCGGCCACGGCCACAGTCGTGACATCGTGCATGGCCACACCCATCTCACCCAGGGCCTGCCGGCAGGCCTTCTCCAGCGCCTGGGTCACCGG
>CAMCTE010000239.1 GCA_945878385.1 Azohydromonas lata NBRC 102462
GTACATCAGCCCCTTGGCCATGCCACCGTACCAGGGCCAGATGGCCATGTCGGCCACGGTGTAGTCGTCGCCACAGATGTAGCGCCGCTCGGCCAGCAGGCGGTTGAGCACATCCATCTGGCGCTTGGTTTCCATCGCATAGCGGTCGATCGCGTACTCAATCTTGAAAGGCGCGTAGGCATAGAAGTGGCCGAAGCCGCCACCCACAAAGGGCGCACTGCCCATCTGCCAGAACAGCCAGCTCATGCATTCGGCGCGCGCAGCAGGATCAGTGGGCAGGAAGGTGCTGAACTTCTCGGCCAAGTAGACCAGGATGGCGCCGCTTTCGAAGATGCGAACCGGCTGCGGACCACTGCGGTCCAGCAGGGCCGGGATCTTGGAGTTGGGATTGATGTCGACGAAGCCGCTGCCGAACTGCTGGCCTTCGCCGATGTTGATCAGCCAAGCATCGTATTCGGCGGCGGTGTGGCCGAGCTCCAGCAACTCCTCGAACAGGATGGTGACCTTCTGGCCGTTGGGCGTGCCCAGTGAATAGAGCTGGAAGGGGTGGCGGCCCACCGGCAGCGCTTGTTCGTGCGTGGCGCCGGCCACCGGGCGGTTGATGTTGGCGAAGCGCCCGCCGTTGCCTTGCTTCCATTGCCAGACGGCCGGTGGCGTGTAGCTGTCAGGGGCGGTGGTATTCGATGAATCGGACATGGTGAAGAAGAAGGGGCTGTAGGGGTTTGAGACGGCTCAAACGATTACACAACATTTGCGGCCGGTGCGCGGCCTATGGGGCGTTGGGGGTGAGCGGCTGCAGCCTGTCCGGCCCAGGTGCGCTTCGTCGCATGCCGATGGAAGTGACGAATGTGGCTGCCTACAGTCCATTCATCGACAAACTGCCTCGTGCAAAGGAACCGACCATGAACACCCAACTGACCATTCGCCTCTTCAGTGCCTTGTTCGCCTGCGCAACCACCGCGCTGCTGCTCAGCGGTATCGACGGCCTGGCCGCTGCACCGGCGACGGACGCGCTGCTTTCACAAATGAACGCCGAGGCGGTACGCTTGGCCTCATGAAATCACCGATTCTTTTGAAGGTGTCCGCAGGCCTGCTGTTAGCGGGCGCTGCGGGCTGGGCCCAGGCTGATACCGTGGGCTGCATCACCACCGCCTGGAAGCTGCTGGGCGCCAATCACCGGGTTTGCGTGCAGGCCTTTGGCGACCCCAAGGTGCCCGGAGTGACCTGCCATGTGAGTCAGGCCCGAACCGGCGGCATCAGTGGTGCCTTGGGCATGGCCGAAGACCCCTCGCAGTTTTCTTTGGCTTGCCGCCAGACCGGGCCCATCACGGTGCCCGAGAAACTGCCCAAGGACGAGGTGGTGTTTTCCGAAGACACGAGCCTGGTGTTCAAGGAGACGCGTGTGGTGCGGCTGTGGGACGAGAAGAACCGCACGCTCGTGTATGTGGGCATCAGCCGCAAGTTGATCGACGGCGCTCCGGCCAACAGCATTTCCACCGTGCCGGTGATGGGCTGGCGTTAGGCGAGCCGGCCCAGTCGGCCAGTGAGTGGGTGCTCGGACTCAGTCCGCCCGGGCACCAGACTCCTGCACCACCTTGCTCCATTTGGTGATTTCGGCGGCCTGCAGCCGCGACAGTTCTTCCGGGGTGGAGACCCAGGTCACCAGCCCGAGCGACTTCATCCGCTCTTCCACCTCGGGCAGTTTGAACACACGCTGCATCTCACCGTTGAGCCGCGCCACGACTTCACGCGGCGTGCCGGCGGGCGCAAAGATGGCAAACCAGGTGGTGGCCTCAAAGCCTGGGACCGTTTCTGCCACTGTA
This sequence comes from Azohydromonas lata NBRC 102462, assembly GCA_945878385.1. Lineage (GTDB taxonomy): Bacteria > Pseudomonadota > Gammaproteobacteria > Burkholderiales > Burkholderiaceae_C > RFTU01. The sequence goes on from CAMCTE010000239.1 coordinate 1,824, forward strand.
GGCACATCGGGGGCAGCCGATGAACGCTGGGCCGTGGTTTGCGCCAGCGCGCGGATCTTGCCTTCGCGAGCCATGGGCAGGGCTGAAGGCATGTTGTCGAACATGGCCTGGATCTGTCCGCCCACCAGGTCGGGGATCGCGAACTGGCGTCCCTTGTAGGGCACATGCTGCATCTTCGTTCCCGTCATCGACTTGAACAGTTCGCCGCTGACATGCACCGAGGTGCCGATGCCTGGTGAGCCGAAGCTGACCTTGTCGGGGTTGGCCTTGAGATAGGCGATGAACTCGGTGACGTTCTTGACCGGCAGGTTGTTGGTCACCACCAGCAGGTTGGGCGCCGAGGCCACATGGCCCACCGGGGTGAAGTCCTTCACCATGTCGTAGGGCATCTTGCTGTACAGCGCGCCGTTGATGGCATGCGTGCCCACGGTGGCCATCACCAGCGTGTGCCCATCCGGCGGCGCCTTGGCCACGGCATCGGCTCCGATGTTGCCGCCGGCGCCGGGCCGGTTGTCCACCACCACACTTTGGCCCAGCGCCGACTTTTCCGAGAACAGCCGTGCGAGGATGTCCGGCGCGCCGCCAGGGGGGAAGGTGACCACCAGGCGGATGGGCTTGCTGGGGAAGGCCTGCGCGAACGCCGGCAGTGGCAAGGCGCACAGCAAGCCGGCGGCCGCTGCAGCCCAGCAGGCCAACGCTGCACGCCGCAGGGGCATGGGCATGGGCACGGGCACGGGCTTGAGGCGGGAACGGGGCGAAAGGGTTTCGTGCTTCACGGCGCGCTCCTGTCCGGTGGTGTGCCCCTAGCCTATCTGCCGGCGCCGGCCTTGTCGACTCAAGGTTTGCTCGGGGGGCGGCCGTAGCTCAAGTAGCGCCACAAGGCCTCGGCCGGGCCCAGGTCGTGCCTTGCCAACCACCACCGGGCCAGGGGAACTTGCACGGCCACGAACAGCGCTACCGCCAGCGCGGTGCTGGCAGCAGGGCCTACTGCGTCCCAGTAGCCCAGACCCCAACCGTGGAAGATGAAGGTGCCCATGAGAGACTGCATCAGGTACATGCTCAAGGGCATGCGCCCGACGCGCGAGAGCGCCTGACGCAGCCCCTGTGCGGCGCTGCCTTGGCACCAGCGCAAGATGAAGCCGGCGTAGCACAGCACCATCAGCACCCGGTGGGTGTCGCCCAGCATCCAGCCCAGCATCACGGCGGGGGTGGGGGCCTGGGTGGTGTCGTGTTCGCTGCCCAGTTCGGCGCTGGCCAGCCACAGGCCCAGGGCCAAGATGAACAAGACGCTCAGGCCCTTGAGCCCACTGCTTGAAGCCAGCCAGCGGGCCATGGCACCATCGTGCGGCAAGCTGCCGCTGCGCTGCACCCACAGGCCCAACACGGCGGTGGTCAAAAGGGCCAGCCAGAACCAACTGCTGGGCGGCCACAGGAATTCATGGGTGTAGAACCACAAGGTTTCCTGCAGCCGCAGTTGCACGCCCTGCCACCAGGGGCCCGAGCCGTAGACCGCGTTGTCCAGCGTGTATAGGCCGGTGAGGAAGTTCTGTTCGGCCTCGTAGGATGCCAGACTCCAGTGCTGCGCCATGATGAGGCCGTGTGCAAATTGGGCCAGCAGCAGGGCCAGCGCCAGGGCCAACAGCGCTGTTGCCGACCAACGGTGCACAGCCCACAACACCACACCCAGCACCGCGTAGATGTGCAGCACATCGCCACCCCACAGCAGGGCTGTGTGCAGCACTCCGAAACCGAACAGCACGGCCAGGCGCCGGGCCATCACCGCCTGTGCGCCGTCACCCGAAAGGCGCGAAAGCTGCAGGGCCAGCCCCATGCCAAAGAGCAGGGTGAACAGCCCATTGAACGTCCCTTCAAGCAAGGCGCCATTGAGCAGGAAGACAGCGGAATCCAGAGCGCCGGCATCGTCCATCTTTCCGCGTGCCACGGCTTCAGGCATGAAGAAGCTGCTGCTGAAGCCCGGCATGTTCATGATGAAGATGCCCAGCAGCGCGATGCCACGCATCACATCCAGCGACTCGATGCGTTCGGTCCGGCCAACCGGTTGGGGCGCCGTGCTCGTCATGGGCGGCGCTGAAGTTGCTGGTCC
>CAMCTE010000240.1 GCA_945878385.1 Azohydromonas lata NBRC 102462
TCGTCGAGGACGAAGTTCACCGCCTCCTGCGACAGGTCCGCCACCGACACCATGGCACCGCCCAATGCTTGCACTTCCTTGGGGTTCATGTAGCGCAGGATTTCCGAAGCCTGCTGCTCGCCGAGCAGCAGCATCAGCACCGCCGCGCGTTGCGTGCTGGAAAGTGCCTCGAGTTCCGCTTTCAGGGCCTCGGTCATCATCGGCCCGGCCTCCGGCGCCGTGATCACCTCGCCGGCCTTGGCATCTGCTGCTGCCGGCGCGGCCTTGTCGTCCTTGCCTGCGTCCTTTGCCTTGACGTCCGCTTTGGTTGCCATGGTGGCTGTCTCCTGATGCGTGCGGTTGTGTGGGGTGCCGTCGACTCGGCAGCCTCAACCGAGCTTGATCATGTTCTTGAGCACGCTGGCCACGCGCGAGGAGTCCTCGGCCACCAGCATTCGAATCAGCGCCACCTTGTCGTCGTAGGTGTTGGCCGTGTCCAGCATCTCGGCTGAAATCGCGCTCTTCTTGGGTTTGAGCTTGGCCTTGATCTCTTCGAGCGTTTCGCCCTCGCCGATCTGGATCATCTTCATATCCTCTTCGGTGAGTTCGCCATCGCCCAGCGGCTTCTTCTCGTCCTCAGTCGGCACGGGCGGCTCGTTGGCCTTGATCATCGACTTCACCACCGGGCGGGCCACCACCATCAGGAAGACAAGGAACCCGAGTGCCACCAAGCCGCTCTTGATCATGGACTGCACCGTGCTGTCCTGCCACCAAGGCGCACCGGTGTCCATCACCGGAGGCGCGCCGAAGCGGGCCGGAATCAGCGTGACCATGTCGCCGCGCTTTTCGTCATAGCCCACCACACCGCGCACCAGGTTGAGCATGCGCTCCACCTCCTGCGGCGTGTAGCCCGGCACGGCCCCTTCAGCGCCCGGCGCCGATGCACCTGCAGCGGGCGCGCCAGCTGCAGGCAGCGCCACTTCGCGCTCGTTGATCACCACCGCCACGCTGAGTTTTTCCACCTTGCCCATGGCATTGCGCACATGGCGCACGGTGCGGTCAAGCTCATAGTTGCGCGTGCTGCGTGAAGACTGCGTGGTCGACTCGTTGGCGCCCGGCGCACTGGCCGTGGCCGCCGCGTTCTCGGGCGGCCGGTTGCTCAAGGCACCGGGCACGCCCTCGGCCTTCAGCGCCGCCTGGCGCTCTTCGCTGAGCACCTCTGAACGGGTGCGCGGGCCTTTGTCGCGGTTGTCGAAATCCTCGGTCGTGCTCTCCACCTGGGTGAAGTCCAGCGACAGGTTCACCTGCGAACGCACATTGGTCTCGCCCACGATCGGCGACAGGATGGCCATGATGCGTTCGCGGTAGGTTTCCTCCAGCTGCTGCTTGTGCACGGCTTGCGCGGTGGTCAGGCCCAACTTGCCCTCCAGGGGCGATTCGGTCAGCAGCTTGCCCAGGTTGTCCACCACCGTCACACCTTCGGGCGTCAGGTAGGGCACGCTGGAAGACACCAGGTGCACGATGGCCTGCACCTGCTTGGGCGACACCGAACGACCCGGGTAAGGCGACACCACCACCGAAGCCTTGGGCGCCACGCGTTCACGCACAAACACGCTTTGCTTGGGTGTGGCCAAGTGCACGCGGGCGGCCTGGATGCTGGCGATCTGCAGCACGCTGCGCGCCAGCTCCTGCTCCATTGCCGCGTTGTAGCGCACCTGCTCCATGAACTGGCTGGTGGTCATGGAAGTGGAATCCTTGAGCCCCTCGATGCCGGTGGTGCCCTGCTTGGGAATGCCCTGCGATGCCAACAGCATGCGGGCCTCGTGGAAGCGGTCGGCCGGCACCGTCAACTGGCCTGTGGTGGGGTCAATCTGCGGCTTGAAGTTGGCGTTCTTGAGGGCATCAAAGGCCGTCTGCTGGTCGGCCTCCATCAGCCCAGGCATCACCGGGCGGTAGGGGGTGGACTGCATCCAGGCGTAATACAGACCGAACACCATCAACACCGCCAGCACCGCAATCAACGGCAGCACACGCTTGACGGCAGGCTGGGACAGCACGCGCTCCACGTTGGCGCGCAGGCCCGCCACACTCCCGGGTGCCGCAGCGCCCGCAGCACCTGCAGCGGCGCCAGTCACAGCCAATGCACCGGAGGCGGCCGGCGCGTTGTTGCCCGCCGCAGTGCCTGGCGCACCGGTGGTCAAGGCGGAGGCGTTGCCGCCCGCTGCAGTGGTCAAGGCGCCGCCGGCCGACCCTTGGGTCAGGGCAGCGGTGCCGGGGTTGAGAGTCGCGGTGGCCATGGTGGTCCTCTTGCTCTTCTTTTTGCTCGTGCGTGTGGTGGTCGTCAGTCGGTGTCAGGCGCGCGGCGTCACACCGGCATGTTGAGGATGTCCTCGTAGGCCTTCATCACCTTGTTGCGCACCTGCAGGGTGGCTTCAAAGGCCAGGGAGGCTTTCTGCATCTGGATCACCACATCGGTCAGCGGCACCGGCTCGCCGGTCTCGTAGGCCTCACGCAGGCCCTTGGCCTTCTGCTGCGCCTCATTGACTTGGCCCAGTGCGCGCTCCACGGCTTCGCTGAAGCCCGGTGCGGCCGGTTTGGCCGGGGCCTGAAGCCCCGGCATCGGCGCGCCCAGTCCCTGCAGGCCGCCAGCGGCCTCGTTCTGGTAGGCGGCCATGGTGCGCAGCATCGACTGGATGCTGGAAGCGGAGGTGGCGTTCTCGATCACTTCAGGCTCCTCAGTTGGCGGCTTCGGCCGCCATCATTCCCAGGTCGCGCATCTGGGCCAGCTTGTAGCGCAGCGTGCGGGGGCTGATGCCCAGGAGGCGCGCGGCGGCCTCACGGCTGCTGGTGTTGCGAATGGCGTCCAGGATCACCCGCAGTTCGCTGTGGCGCACCGCCCACTGCAAGCCAGCGGCGGCCGGTTGTTCGGCCACTTCGGCGCGGGTCGGCCACGCTGTGGCGGCATCAACCGCTGCGGGCATGGTGTGTGTCGGCGCGGCTTCATGGCCCACCGCGGGCGCGGTCGTGTCGCTCACGCCCCATGGCTGCGAACCGGACACTGCGGCCGCCGGCAAGGGATGGGCCTGGGGAGCAAGCGGCTCCAGGCCGCCGCGCTGCACCGCCTGCAAGGCCGTTGCATCGCGCGCTGCGGCATCCTGGCCGAACACATCGTCATCAAACAACAGGTGGTCCTCGGTCAGCGTGCGGTCGGGGCACAGCACCAGCGCACGCTGGATCACATTGCCCAGCTCCCGCACATTGCCGGGCCAGTGGTAGGCCAGCAGGCGGCGGCGCGCTTCATCGGTCACGCGGTACGGCGCGCCGGGTGTGCCATGCTGCTGCAGCACATGGGCCGCCAGGGGCAGGATGTCCATGGGCCGCTGCGCCAGGGGCAGCACGCGCAGCGTGAAGGTGCTGATGCGAAAGTACAGGTCTTCGCGGAACTCGCGCTGCAGCATCGCCTGCTTCAGGTCCTTGTTGGTGGCCGCCACGATGCGCACATCCACCGAAATGCTGCGGCTGCCGCCCAGCCGCGTGATGCAGCGTTCCTGCAGCACTCGCAGCAGGCGCGTCTGCAGGTGCAACGGCATCTCGCCCACTTCGTCCAGAAACACCGTGCCGCCTTGCGCCTGCTCGAACACACCCTGGTGGTCGCGGATGGCGCCGCTGAAGGCACCCTTCTCGTGGCCGAACAGCATGTCTTCGATCAGGTGCTCCGGCAGGGCACCGCAATTCAGGCTCACGAAGGGGCCGCCGGCTCGCGGCGAAGCCTCGTGCAGCACACGGGCCAGCACCTCCTTGCCGGCGCCCGTGGGGCCCACCAGCAAGGCACTCACTTCGGTCTGCGCCACCTTCTGCGCCAGGGCCAACAACTGTTGGCTGGCCGGGTCCACGAAGACCACACTGCGCGGGCGCGCCGGCGCTTCGGCC
>CAMCTE010000241.1 GCA_945878385.1 Azohydromonas lata NBRC 102462
GTTCTACTTCCGCACGACGGACGTGACGGGTGCGGTGGAGTTGCCCAAGGACAAGGAAATGGTGATGCCCGGCGACAACGTGTCGATCACGGTCAAGCTCATTGCCCCGATCGCCATGGAAGAAGGCCTGCGCTTTGCCATTCGCGAAGGCGGCCGCACCGTGGGCGCCGGCGTCGTGGCCAAGATCATTGCGTGAGGTTGTTCAAGTAGGGGTATAGCTCAATTGGCAGAGCGTCGGTCTCCAAAACCGAAGGTTGGGGGTTCGATTCCCTCTGCCCCTGCCAAGTCTGGTGTTCAACACTGACTTGACGACCTGATCAACCGGCCGAAGGCGCAAGCCCCAGGCCTCAAACAAACAGCCCGCAGGCAGCCCAGAAGGCTCGGCGGGCTTCGCCGTCCATACGATGTCCAACGCTACACAAGTCGAAACCGTCTCCACTGGCGCCGACAAGGCCAAGATCGGCCTGTCCGTCGTGCTGCTGCTGGGCTCGGTGGTGGCTTTCTACCTGCTGTCCGCGCAAGACATCTGGGTGCGCGTGGCCGCACTGTTGGCGCTGTTGGCCGCCGCGGTGGGCGTGTTCCTGATCTCCGAGTCAGGCAAGCAGTTCATCGGCTATGCCCGCGAGTCGGTGCGCGAGACCAAGAAGGTCGTCTGGCCCACGCGCCAGGAAGCCATGCAGATGACCGGCTATGTCTTTGCTTTCGTGGTGGTCATGGCACTGATGCTGTGGCTGACCGACAAGACCCTGGAATGGCTGCTGTACAGCGTCATCCTGGGCTGGCGCTGAAGCTCCCAAGCCTGAAGCCGCCGCCCACCGGAACGCCACAGAGGAATCCCACATGACCGACACCCCCATCACCACCCCCGCCAACGCCATGCGTTGGTATGTGGTCCACGCCTATTCGGGCATGGAGAAGGCGGTCGAGCGCAACATCCGCGAGCGCATCGAACGCGCGGGCATGCAAGACAAGTTCGGCCGCATTCTGGTGCCCACCGAGGAAGTCGTGGAACTCAAGAACGGCAAAAAGGCCGTCACCGAGCGCCGCTTTTTCCCTGGCTATGTGCTCGTGGAAATGGTGATGGACGACGAGTCCTGGCACTTGGTCAAGCACACCAGCAAGGTCACCGGTTTCGTCGGCGGCGCGAAGAACCGCCCCGCCCCGATCTCGGAAGCCGAGGTGATGAAGATCGTCAACCAGATGCAGGAAGGCATCGAAAAGCCGCGTCCCAAGGTGGAGTGGCAGGTGGGCGAACTGGTGCGCGTCAAGGAAGGCCCGTTCACCGACTTCAACGGCGCCGTGGAAGATGTGAATTACGAGAAGTCCAAGGTTCGCGTGTCGGTCACGATCTTCGGTCGTGCCACGCCTGTTGAACTCGACTTCTCACAGGTGGAGAAGATCTAAGGTTTTCATCCCCATCCGCGGCGCGACCCGGCGGTTGACGGTTTCCAAACAACAGGGTCGCACAACACGAGGAGCTTGGCGGGGAAACCCAAAAGGCGTTTGAACTCGAACAGGAGCCACTATGGCAAAGAAGATCGTCGGCTTCATCAAGCTGCAAATCCCGGCCGGAAAGGCCAACCCGTCGCCGCCCGTCGGCCCCGCACTGGGCCAGCGCGGTCTGAACATCATGGAGTTCTGCAAGGCGTTCAACGCCCAGACCCAGGGCATGGAGCCCGGCCTGAAGCTGCCCGTGGTGATCACCGCCTTCGCCGACAAGTCCTTCACCTTCGTGCTGAAGTCGCCCCCGGCGACCGTGCTGCTGAAGAAGGCTGCCAAGATCGAAAAGGGTTCGGGCCGCCCGCACCTGGAAAAGGTGGGCAAGGTCACCCGCGCCCAGCTCGAAGAGATCGCCAAGACCAAGACCAAGGACCTCACGGCTGCCGACCTGGACGCCGCGGTCAAGACCATCGCCGGCTCTGCCCGTTCGATGGGCCTCATCGTGGAGGGCGTGTAAATGTCCAAGCTCACCAAGAAAGCCAAGGCCCTGCAGGGCAAGGTTGACAGCCTGAAGCTGTACAGCATCGGCGATGCCATCGGCATCATCAAGGAATGCGCAACCGCCAAGTTCGATGAGTCCATCGATGTGGCCGTGCAGCTGGGTATCGACGCCAAGAAGAGCGACCAGGTCGTTCGCGGCGCTGTTGTGCTGCCCAACGGCACCGGCAAGACCAAGCGCGTGGCTGTGTTCGCCCAGGGCGCCAAGGCTGAAGAAGCCAAGGCCGCCGGTGCCGATGTGGTTGGCATGGAAGACCTCGCCGAGCGCGTCAAGGCCGGCGACATGCCGTTCGATGTCGTCATCGCCTCGCCCGACACCATGCGCATCGTGGGTACCCTGGGTCAGATCCTGGGCCCGCGCGGCCTGATGCCCAACCCCAAGGTCGGTACCGTCACCCCCGATGTGGCCAGCGCCGTGCGCAATGCCAAGGCCGGTCAGGTGCAGTTCCGCGTCGACAAGGCCGGCATCATCCACAGCACCATCGGCCGTCGTTCCTTCGACAACGACAAGCTGGTGGGCAACCTCAGCGCCTTGCTGGACGCGCTGAACAAGGCCAAGCCCGCTTCGAGCAAGGGCGTGTACCTGCGCAAGCTGGCGGTGTCCTCCACCATGGGTGTGGGTGCCCGTGTGGACATCTCCTCCGTGGCGCAGGCCCAGCAGGCTTGACCTCGGTTTTTTGAAGAATCAGGGCGGCGCGCGAGTCTGGCGCGCAGCCCGATGAATTGGTGGGCTGTCGCGGCCCGCATGCCCAGCAAGCGCAAGCTGATGGGGCCCGCAGGACGCGGCAGGTCATCCAAGACCGTTGGCGGGGGCTTCGCTCCCTTAATGCAGACCCGAGCCGAAAGGTGAAGGCCAGCGCCAACGCAGATGGCGGTCCCGCTGAATGGGCAACGGGTCACTCTCAAGGGTGTCCTGCCAACCGTACAGAAGGTCGCTGATTCCGTTGCCCCGAGCCGCCAGGCAAGGGGTGTTTAGTGAGGAGTAGACCTTGAGTCTCAATCGCAACGAGAAGGCAGCCGTGGTGTCGGATGTGGCGGCGCAAGCCGCCAAGTCGCAGACGCTGGCGCTGGCCGAGTACCGTGGCCTCACCGTTGAAGCCTTGAACAAGCTGCGCGTGGACGCGCGGTCCAAGGGTGTGTACCTTCATGTCCTGAAGAACACCCTGGCCCGTCGCGCTGTCGCCGGCACCCCGTTCGAGGCTGCAACGGACGCCATGGTCGGCCCGCTGATCTACGGCTTTTCGGAAGACGCTGTCGCGGCGGCCAAAGTCATTGCCGACTTTGCCAAGACCAACGACAAGCTCGTCATCAAGGGTGGTGCCTATGGTGGCAAGGCACTCGACGTCAACGCCGTCAAGGCGCTGGCGGCCGTGCCCAGCAAGGAAGTCCTGCTGTCGCAGGTCGCCGGCTTGCTGAAGTCGCCGGTGCAGCGCACCGCTGCCGTGTTGGCCGCATTGGCCCAGCAGCGCGGCGGCCCCGCCGAAGAGGCTGCTGCAGCCTGACCCTGCTTTCGCTCAATCAACATCTTCTGTACATAGGAAAACATCATGGCATTCGATAAAGACGCATTCCTGACCGCTCTGGACAGCATGACCGTCCTGGAACTCAACGACCTGGTCAAGGCGATTGAAGAGAAGTTCGGCGTTTCCGCCGCTTCCATGGCTGCTCCGGCCGCCGGTGGCGCAGGTGGTGGCGCTGCTGCTGCTGCTGAAGAGAAGACCGAATTCACGGTCATGCTGACCGAAACCGGCGCCAACAAGGTTGGCGTGATCAAGGCCGTGCGCGAAATCACCGGTCTGGGCCTCAAGGAAGCCAAGGACCTGGTCGACGGCGCTCCGAAGCCCGTCAAGGAAGGCGTGTCCAAGGCCGACGCAG
>CAMCTE010000242.1 GCA_945878385.1 Azohydromonas lata NBRC 102462
GGAGGCGCCACCCGTGCCCACACGGTATTGGCCGGGCTCGGGGCCCTGGGCGAGCGGGGGGTGCAGCCTGACGACTGGGTGTTGGTGCACGATGCGGCGCGCTGTCTGGTGGAGCCCGAGGCCGTCATGCGCCTCATCCAGGCCTGCGAGCTGGACGCGGTTGGGGGTCTTCTGGCCCAACCGGTTCCCGACACGATCAAACGCGCCGATGCGCAGGGGCGCGTGCAGGCCACCGTACCGCGCGAGCAGCTTTGGGCGGCGCAGACCCCTCAGATGTTTCGCTTGGGCACACTGCGTGACTGCCTGGCGCGTTCGCTGCAGGCGGGTGTTCCGGTGACCGATGAAGCGGGTGCCCTGGAGTGGGCCGGGCATGCGCCGCGCCTGGTGCCGGGCCCGGCTGAAAACTTCAAGGTGACCTACGAGGCCGATTTCGAGCGGGCCGCGTTGGTACTGGGGCGCCGCGCCTTGCCGGCGCTTGACCAAGGGAACTCATGACACTGCCGAACCTGCGCGTGGGCGAGGGCTGGGACATCCATGCGCTGGTTCCCGGGCGTGAACTCGTCTTGGGGGGCGTGCGCATCCCGCACACCGCCGGCCTGTTGGGGCACTCGGATGCCGATGCACTCCTGCATGCCCTTACCGATGCGCTGTTGGGTGCCGCCGGCCTTGGAGACATCGGGTCGCACTTTCCCGACACCGACCCGGCGCTGGCTGGCGCCGATTCCCGCGCGCTGCTGCAACAGGCCTTGGTGGCAGTGCGGGCGCGAGGCTGGCGCGTGGTCAATGTCGACAGCACCGTGGTGGCGCAGGCGCCCCGGCTGGCCGCCCACATTCCGGCCATGCGGGCCAGCATCGCCCTGTGCTTGAACCTGGCGCCGGATGCAGTCAATGTGAAGGCCAAGACCGCCGAGAAGATGGGCCCAGTCGGCGAAGGCCGTGCCATTGAAGCGCGGGCGGTTTGCCTGTTGGCGCAAGGGCCGCAGCCGACTTAGTGTCCGGTCAGGCGATGGTGTCTCCGCCATCGGGCACGAACACATAGCCCACGCCCCACACCGTCTGGATGAAGCGCGGGTGGGCGGGGTCTTCTTCCAGCATCCGGCGCAACCTGGAAACCTGTACATCCAGGCTGCGGTCATACGGCCCGAAGGCTCGGCCACGCGCCAAGTGTGCCAACTGCTCGCGCGTCAAGGGCTGACCCGGGTGGCGTGCCAAGGCCTTGAGCATGGCGTATTCGCCTGTGGTCAGCGGTACGGGTAGCGGCCCCTTGCGCAACTCCCGGCGCTGCAGGTTGAATTCAAACGGCCCGAAGTGAATCACCTCGGCCGCGCGAGACGGGGCGCCGGGCTGTTCCACCTGGGGCTTGCGGCGCAGCACAGCCTGCATTCGGGCGCGCAATTCCCTCGGATGAAAGGGTTTGGCCAGGTAGTCGTCCGCTCCGGCCTCCAGGCCCACGATGCGATCCACCTCGGTGGCTCTGCGGCTGATCATGATCAAGGGCGTCTGGTCATCCGCCGCACGAAGCCGCCGGCATTCCTCCAGGCCTTCCCCACCGCTGAACGCGGGGTCCAGCAGTAAGACATCGGTGCGCCCGGGGGCATGCAGCTTGTGCAGAGCCGCTGCATCCATGGCCATCACCAATTCTTCGTCCTGCCCGTCGAATTCCTGGCGCAGCGCCGCTTGCGTACTCGGGTCGTCATCGGCCAGCAGCACCCGCAGCCGCTGGTGCTCTGCTTGTTGCACCATGCCCTCTCCCTTGATGGCGGGCCGCCCATCGCAGCCTTTGTTGCGGTGGATTCTTCAAGCGGGCAGGGTGATCGGGCTTGTGCCCGATCAAGTCGATGGTGAAGCAAGGTTCGAGACGGTGACCGATGGTGACTATTGTGCGACCCAACCACCATCCACATTGATGGCCGCACCCCGGATGTTGGCTGCAGCTTCGGAGCAAAGGAATACGGCCAGCTCGCCCAATTGCTCGGGCGTGGTGAACTGCAGCGAGGGCTGCTTCTCGCCCAGCAGGGCCTTCTTGGCATCGTCCACGCTCAAGCCCTCGGCGGCGGCGCGCGCATCCACTTGCTTTTGCACCAGCGGCGTCAGCACCCACCCCGGGCAGATCGCGTTGACCGTCACGCCCGTTGTCGCGGTTTCCAGCGCCACGGATTTGGTCATGCCCACCAGTCCATGCTTGGCCGCCACATAGGCCGACTTGTTGGCAGAGGCCACCAGCCCATGAGCCGAGGCGATGTTGAGTACGCGGCCCCATTGGCGGGCCTTCATGCCGGGCAATGCCAGCCGCGTGGTGTGAAACGCCGAGGTGAGGTTGATGGCGATGATCGCGTCCCAGCGGTCGACCGGAAATTCTTCGATCGGCGCTACATGCTGGATGCCGGCGTTGTTCACCAGGATGTCCAATGTGCCGAAGGTGGCCAAAGTGCTGCGCACCAAGTCTTCAATCTCGTTGGGCTTGCTCATGTCGGCACCGTGGTAGTCGACCCGCACGCCAGCGGGGGCCACCGCACGAACGGCCGCCTGGGCCGCTTGCGCATCGCCAAAGCCGTTGAGCATCAGGTGCACCCCCTGGCGGGCCAGGCTCTGCGCGATGCCCAGGCCAATGCCGCTGGTGGATCCGGTGACAAGGGCAACTTTTCCGCTGATCGACATGAGAACCGTCCTTCAGACCCCCTGCGGGCCTTGTTAGCATTGAGTGGATTATCGAATGTTGCACGGCAACAAACAGCAGGAATCAGCTTGACATGGATCAACCCCGCCTGAACCACGTGCAGTGCCTCAATGCTCGGGGCCTGCACCGCATGGCCTATTGGGAATGGGGCGATGCGGCCAACTCCCATGTGTTGGTGTGCGTGCACGGCCTCACCCGCCAGGGGCGTGACTTCGACACCTTGGCCCAGGCCCTGTGCGGCCACTACCGCGTCGTTTGCCCCGATGTGGTGGGCCGTGGTGAGTCCGATTGGCTGCCCGACCCCATGGGCTACGGTGTGCCGGCTTATGTGGCCGACATGGTCACCTTGCTGGCCCGTTTGAATGCGGCCAGTGTCGACTGGGTGGGCACATCCATGGGCGGCCTGATCGGCATGGGGCTGGCCTCATTGCCGCAGTCCCCCATCCGCCGCTTGGTGCTCAATGACGTGGGTCCGCGAATTGAGTGGGCTGCCCTGGAGCGCATTGGCCGCTATGTGGGCGCACCCATCAGCTGGGGCAGCTTCGAAGAAGCGGCCGAGGCACTGAGGCTGGTTTCCATCGGGTTCGGGCCGCACACCCGTGAGCAGTGGCAGGCGCTCACCCGCCCGCAGCTCAAGCAAAACGCCGAAGGCCGTTGGGTATCGCGATATGACCCTGACATTGCGACCCCGTTCAAGGCCCTGACCGCCGAGATGGCCAGCGCCGGCGAGGCGCAGCTGTGGCAAGCCTGGGACCGCATCACCGCCACCACGCTGGTGCTGCGCGGCGCTCAAAGCGACCTGCTGAGTGCGTCTACCGCCGCTGAATTGGGGCAGCGTGGGCCCAAGGCCGAGGTGTTGGCCTTCGAGGGGGTGGGCCATGCGCCCACGCTGGTGGCAACCGACCAGGTGCAGGCAGTGTCTCGTTTCCTTTTGGCCTGACGGCGTGGTCTTCAACCGTGCGCCCTAAAGCCTCGCACTGAACGCATTGGCGTGAAGACTGCCGCCACCGTCCAAGCCGCGCCCATCATGGCCCTGGCCGACCTGCAGCAGCAGGCCGAGGACCATGCTGACGATTCCGTTGATGCCTGCGCTGAGCCGTCGACCGATGCGGCGCTCACGGCGGTTCAACGGGCAAGGCTGTTCGCCCA
>CAMCTE010000243.1 GCA_945878385.1 Azohydromonas lata NBRC 102462
AGAAGTGGGGTGGCAGGTGTTCAGGGAGACCGCAACCCCGTTGCGGGTGCGGGTGTGCGCAGTGGCTATGATCAAAGGCTTCACCCAAGAATTCTATCGACCCGCATGGACGCTACGCCCGCATCAGGATTGACCGACCTGGAGTTTCACCAAGTCACGGGCCGCATTCTGGCCACCATCGAAGCCACGCTGGACCAGTGGCTGCAGGACGATGTGGTCGACATTGACGCTCGCCGCACGGGTGGTTTGTTGGAGATGAGCTTCCCGAATGGGAGCACCATCGTGGTCAACACCCAACCGCCGCTGCATGAACTGTGGTTGGCTGCGCGCGCGGGCGGATACCATTTCCGCCACCTGGGTGGGCGCTGGGCCGAGCGCGAGGGCCATGAATTTTTCGAGTTGCTGTCCCAGCGGGCCACCGAACAGGCCGGTACTCCACTGAAGTTCACGCCGCCGGCTTGATCGCCGCTCAGCGGCGGAACAGGTCGAGGATGCTTTTCTTTTCCTCTTCGGCCGCACCCTCAGGCTTGTCGCTCAGACCTACGCTGCGCACGCCCTGGCCTGCGGCGTACTCCTCGAACACCCAATCGGCTCCGGCCTGAACGACGCCGGCAGGCACGGGTGGTTCTGCAGGAGGCACCCGCTTGAGCGCCTGCTGCATGTATTCGATCCACACGGGCAGTGCCAAGCCGCCGCCGGTTTCGCGGTCACCCAGCTTGCGGGGTTGGTCGTAGCCGATCCACACCACGGCCACCACACTGGGCTGCCAGCCGGCGAACCAGGCGTCCATGGAGTCGTTCGTGGTGCCGGTCTTGCCATGAAGGTCGCTGCGCTGGAGGGTGGCCTGCGCCTTGGCGGCGGTGCCGGAGCGGGTGACTTCCTGCAGAAGATGGCTCATCACGAAGGCGTTGCGTTCGTCGATCACGCGCCAGTGTTCTTCGGCGGGCTTGGGTGGTGAATCCACCAACACACGGCCCCGGTCGTCGCTGACGCGGGCGATGAGCACGGGGGGCACCCGATAGCCGCCGTTGGCGAATACCGCATAGCCCGTGGCCATCTGCATGGGTGTGACGGCACCTGCACCCAGGGCCATCGTGAGGTAGGCCGGATGGCGTTCGGCCTCGAAGCCGAAGCGGGTGACCCACTCCTGAGCGTTCTTGGCACCCACGCCCTGAAGGATGCGGATGGACACCATGTTCTTGGACTTGGCCAGCGCGGTGCGCAGGCTCATGGGGCCGTCGAACTTGCCGTCATAGTTCTTGGGTTCCCACGGCTGGCTGCCGGTGGCGCCGGCGTCGAAGAAGAGCGGCGCGTCATTGATGACGGTGGCTCCGGTGTAGCCCTTTTCCAGGGCGGCCGAGTAGATGAAGGGCTTGAAGCTTGAGCCCGGTTGCCGCCAGGCTTGCGTCACATGGTTGAACTTGTTCTTGCGCCAGTCGAAGCCACCAACCATGGCCCGCACCGCACCCGTCCTGGGGTCCAGGGATACGAAGGCGCCTTCGACTTCGGGCAGTTGCGTCAGCACCCAGCGCTTATTGTCCTGAACGACCCGCACAATGGATCCGCGGCGGATCTGCTTGTTCGCAGGCGCCTTGTCGGCCAGCCCGGAAGCCACCGGCTTGAGTCCGTCGCCACTGATGACCACTTCCTCACCCGATTGCAGCGATGCGAGCACCTTGGTAGGGCTGGCTTCCAGCACCACGGCGGCCTTGATCTCGTCGTTGTCGGGGTGGTCGGTCAGGGCTTCGGCCACACGGGCATCGACATCATCCGGGTTTTGGGGCAAGGCCACGAAGCCCTCGGGGCCGCGGTAGACCTGGCGCTTTTCATATTCGAGGATGCCGCGGCGCAGGGCGCGGTAGGCCGCCATCTGTTCAGCCGAATCCAGTGTCAGCGTGACGCTCAGGCCTCGGGTGTAGGTGTCTTCGCCATACTGGCTGAAGACCAGTTGCCGTGCCACTTCGGCGGCATATTCGGCGTGCACCGGCAGGTTGGTGCCGGTGCGCAACCGCAAGGGCTCGCGCTGGGCCTGCTGGGCCTGCAGCGGCGTGATGTGCCCGTTTTCCTGCATGCGCTCAATGATGTAGCGTTGGCGCGCTTTGGCCCGCTTGGGGTTGGCCACCGGGTTGTAGGCCGAGGGCGCCTTCGGGATACCGGCGAGCATCGCGGCTTCCGCCACGGTGAGTTCCTTGAGCGTTTTGCCGAAATAGGTGTCGGCTGCCGCGGCAAAGCCATAAGCCCGCTGACCCAGGTAGATCTGGTTCAGATAAAGCTCGAGGATCTCATCCTTGCTGAGCTGGGATTCGATCTTGTAGGCCAGCAACGCCTCGTAGAGTTTTCGGATGTACTTCTTTTCGCTGGAGAGATAAAAGGTGCGAGCCACCTGCATGGTGATGGTGGAGGCACCCTGGCTGCGCGCCTGGCCGAGGTTGGCCACCACAGACCGCAGCACGCCCACATAGTCGATGCCGCCGTGTTCATAGAAGCGGGCGTCTTCGATGGACAGCACCGCTTGTTTCATCAGCGGGGGGATCTCGTCGATCGGGGTGTAGCTGCGCCGCTCTTCGCCGAACTCGCCGAGCAAAGCGCCGTCGGCGCTGTAGATGCGCATCGGCAGTTTGGGTCGGTAGTCGTCCAGGCCCTTGATGTCGGGAAGGTTGGGGTAGGCCAACGCCAAAGCCAGCCCACCGGCCAGACCGCCCGCCACGGCCAACCCTGCGAGCAGCAATCCGAGAAACAGAAAGAACCGCAGCAGCACCCGGGCCGGTGAACGCAGGGCCGACGGCGCTGCGGAGGGTGGAGCACGGTCCGTAGGGGTGGGGCGGGTGGATTCTTCAGGCATTGAGGGCGCAGGCCAGCGTGCTGAATTGCATGGCGCCGACAGTCAGCTGATTATAGAAACGCCCCAGCCGTGAATTTTCCTCTTGAGACTCTTCGCCCACCGCCTGTCCTGGGCACAATGGACTTCAGCAGTACAAATACAAATATCGCGGGGATCAGTGGATATGCGGCTATGGCCGAGCCTCAAGGGCAATAGGACGGCGCTCGGGTTGGATGTCGGGCCTTCTACGGTGAAGATCGTGGAATTGATTCGCTCCGGCCAAGACGAGCTGACGCTCAATGGCTGCGGCCGCGCGCCCTTGCCGCCTGGTGCGGTGCTTGACGGGCAGGTTGAGCGACTGGATGCAGTGGCCGCCGTGGTGCGCGATCTGGTGGTTCGCATGCAAGTGCGTTCCAAGCGCGTGGTCATGGCCCTGCCCACCAAAAATGTGATTCTGCGCAAGGTGCGCATGCGCTCGAACATGAGCGACGAGGAACTGGCTGTCCATGTGGAGAGCGAAGCCGCGGGCTTCGTGCCGTTTCCCGTGGAGGACCTGGCCCTGGACTTCTCCGTGATCGGGCCGGTGATGGGGTCGGCCGCCGAGATCGAGGTGTTGGTAGCCGCTGCCCGCAAGGACCGCGTGCAGGATCGACTGGCCCTGGCGGAAGCCGCCGGCTTGGAGCCGGTGGTGATTGAAACCGAATCCAATGCCACCCAGCTGGGTCTTCGGGCATGGCAACAGCGCGGAGGGCGCCTGGATACCACCCAGACGATCGCCTTGGTGGAGTTGGGGCACGAATCGATGAACCTCAAGGTGGTTGCCGGAGAGGATGTGGTCTTCGACCGGGAACAGGGCTGGGGCGCTCGGCAATTGCTGGACCGTGCAGTACGCGAACTCGGCTTGAACGAAGAGCAGGCAAGGTTGGGCCAGCTGACGGGCGGTTTGCCACCGGCCTACTTCGCGCAGCTCGTGC
>CAMCTE010000244.1 GCA_945878385.1 Azohydromonas lata NBRC 102462
CGGCCGCCGATTCCTGAACTTGATCGAGCAGGTGGCGGTGGCCGCGCAGGCCGCGCAGCGCCTGCATGCGCCGGTGGATGTGCGTTTCATCCGCGCCAGCACCAGCCCATCGCTGCGCCGAGCCGACGGTGCAGGCGACCACTACTACGAGCAGATCAGCGCCTTTCACAAGAGCGTGCGCAGCTCACAGCCCGATGCGGCCCTGTACTGGATGGCGCGCCTGGTTGACGGCGGTGTGGACCCGCGGCAGGTGACGCGCCGCATGATCGCCATCGCCAGTGAAGACATAGGCAACGCCGACCCGCGAGCCTTGCAACTGGCGCTGAATGCAGCCGAGGCTGTAGACCGCCTCGGGCTGCCCGAGGGCGAACTGGCCATGGCGCAGGCAGCGGTGTATTTGTCGCTGGCGGCCAAGAGCAATGCGTCTTACCGTGCTTGGAAACAGGCCAAGGGCTTCGTGCGCGAGACGGGTTCTTTGCCCGTGCCGCTGCACCTGCGCAATGCGCCTTCCCAGCTGCAAAAGCAGATGGGTTACGGGGCCGAGTACCGGTATGCCCATGACGAGCCCCATGCCTACCCGGCGGGGATGAGCTGCCTGCCTGAAGGCGTAGCGCCACCCGGTTGGTACGAGCCGCAGAACCGGGGCTTGGAGATCCAACTGGCTGAAAAGCTGCGCTGGTTGCGCAGCCTGGACGATCAGGCCTTGTCGGCTTCCGATGTGAACGAATCTGCGTAGAAGGCCTCGGCAGGCAGCCCACACTGTGCGCTGAAATCGCGCCGCGCCGAATCCACCATCACGGGCGCGCCACAGGCATACACCTCGTGCGCTGACAAGTCCGGCAGATCGGCCATCACCGCCTGGTGCACGAAGCCGGTGCGGCCGCGCCAATCGGCATCGGGTTCGCTGAGCACCGGCACATAACGAAGGTTGGGCATGGCTGCAGCGGCTTGCTCGGCCCACTCATGCAGGTACAGGTCGCGTGATTGGCGGCAGCCCCAGTACAGCACCGTGGACCGGTCGTCTTGCTTCAACTGCATTTGCTCGATCAGCGCTTTGATGGGGGCGAAACCCGTACCCGAGGCCAACAGCACGATGGGCTTGCGCACATCCTCGCGCAGCCAGAAGGAGCCGTAGGGCCCTTCCACCCGCATGATGTCCTTTTCCTTTACGGTGCTGAACAGCGCATCGGTGAACACGCCACCGGGCATATGGCGGATGTGCAGTTCGATCTGGGGCGGGTCGCCCTTGAGGTGCGGCGCATTGGCCATGCTGTAGGCGCGGCGCTTGCCATCGCGCAGCAGAAATTCCACATATTGCCCGGCCTTGTATTGGAAGCTGGCGTTGGCGGGCAACTGCAGGCGCACCACCATCACATCGGGCGCGGGCTGGGTGAGTGTGGCCACCCGCACCGGCATCTTGATGATGGGAAATTCACCGGCCGCGGCCACGCTGCGCGACTCGATCACGCAATCGCTTTGCGGGGTGGCGCAGCAGGTGAGGATCAGTCCGTTCTCCTCTTCCTGTGGGGACAAGGCCTTGGTCTGGTGGGCACCGTGGATGACCCGGCCGCTGACGAGTTTGCTCTTGCATGAACCGCAGGCCCCGTCACGGCAGCCGTAGGGCAGGCCGATGCCCGCGGCGATGGCCGCCGGAAGGATGGCTTGGTCTCGTTCGACCTGGAAATGAAGGCCTGCGGGTTGAATGTCAATCTTGAAGCTCATGAGCCGCATTTTGCCGCGCCGTGCCATGATTCCGGGCATGAGGCGGCGACCAACCCTGCTGATCGTGGGCTGCGGCGATGTGGGCCTTCGCGTGCTGCGTGAATTGCAGCGGCGGGGCAGTGCCTGGCGGGTACTGGCTTTGACATCCAACCCGCAACGGCGCCCTGAATTGCGTGCCGCCGGTGCCACACCGTTGCTGGGCAACCTGGACGATGGCGCCACCCTGGGGCGCTTGGCCGGGTTGGCGGATGCCGTACTGCATTTGGCGCCGCCGCCTTTGCAGGGCCAGCGCGACCCACGCACTGCGAGGTTGCTGCAGGCCCTATCGCGCCGTGGGCCTCCTGTGCGCTTGGTGTACATGAGCACCACGGGCGTGTACGGCGATTGCCAAGGCCAGTGGGTGAGCGAAACCCGCCCCCTGAGCCCGCAGACCGACCGTGCCCGCCGGCGTGTGGATGCCGAGCAGCGGGTGCGGGCCTGGGCCCGGCGCAGTGGCGCATGTGCCACCCTGCTGCGCGTGCCCGGCATCTATGCCCTGGACCGAGACGGGGGCGACCCACGCGAACGCGTGCGCCGCGGTTCTCCTTCACTGGTGCCTGAAGAGGACGGCTGGACCAACCACATCCACGCCGACGACCTGGCCCGCATCGCGCTGGCCGCTTTGCACCACGGCGCACCCATGCGCGCCTACAACACCGCAGATGACGGACAGCTGCGCACCGGTGACCATTACGACCGGGTGGCCGAGCTGAGCGGCCTGCCGCGGCCGCCGCGCATCACCTGGGCGCAGGCACGCCAACAGCTGACGCCCATGCAACTGTCGTTCTGGGGCGAATCGCGGCGGCTGCAGAGCCTGCGGGTCAAGGGCGAATTGGGCGTGCGGCTGGCCTACCCCACGGTAGACGCGGCCTTCAGCGACGCGGACGGCTGAAGGGCGCGCGGCCGCGCCAATACTGGATCATCAGGAAGCCGCCCAGCATGCCGCCCAAATGGGCGAAATGGGCCACGCCCGAGGCACCCGACAGCCCGAACAGCAATTCCAGCCCGCCGAAGACGGCCACGAACACCTTGGCTTTCATCGGGATGGGCGGAAACAGCGGCATGATGGTGCGGTTGGGAAACATCATGCCGAAGGCCAGCAGCAGGCCAAACAACGCGCCTGACGCGCCCACCGTGGGTTGAATATGGCCGGTTAGCGTGGACCAGCCGACTTGCACCAGGCCCGCAGCCAAGACGCTGGCCACAATGAGTTGCAGGTAGCGCTTGCCGCCCCAAAGGCGCTCGATTTCGCTGCCGAACATCCACAGGCCCAGCATGTTGAAGAACAGGTGCACCATGTCACCGTGAAGGAGCCCATAGCTCAAAAGCTGCCAGGGCCCGAATTTCCCACTGGCAGGCGGCCACAGGGCCAGGAATCCTTCAAACCAGGGTGGCAGCAGCAGTTGCGCGCAGAACATGCCCACGCACAGGAGCATCAGGGCCTTGGTGGCGGCAGGAATAGGGGGCATGAACGAAGTCTATGCGATGCGCGAAGTCGATTCGTGAGCCGTTACAGTAGCCAAGCCTGTGCGCAAAGCACATGATGGCAGCGTTGCAAACGCATGAAACGCCGCAACTGACAACCCAACTATCGATTTGAGGGAAACATGACGATCGTCGCCAAGCAAGACCCGACCACAGTTCCGGAAG
Organism: Azohydromonas lata NBRC 102462; assembly: GCA_945878385.1. GTDB lineage: Bacteria > Pseudomonadota > Gammaproteobacteria > Burkholderiales > Burkholderiaceae_C > RFTU01. Next base: position 3,412 of record CAMCTE010000244.1, read on the forward strand.
TCACCGAATCCTACGCGCGTTCCTTGTCGGACGGCGTGGCCCTGTTCATCGACCGTGATGGTTCATGGAAGGTGGGCAATTTCGGCCAGACCATTTCCACTTACAAGAACGTGACCTTTGGTGGCACCACCAAGATCAACGACATCACCTACGACGTGACGGCTCTTGCTGCCGGTCGTGGTGCCGATGGCGGCTACAAAATCTACGCCACGGCCAACGCCAACGAGCGCATCATGTTCGAGATTGATGTGAAGGCCGACGGTGTGGCCACGGGCGCACGCCGGATGACCAACAAAGAGGTCTGGGACACCGAGCAGCGCCTGAACACCGACCTCAATGGCAGCGGAGGCATTGGTGCCACCAACGCCCTGG
>CAMCTE010000245.1 GCA_945878385.1 Azohydromonas lata NBRC 102462
ACCTTCGTGCATGTGGACATCGAGCCCACCCAGATCGGCCGTGTGTTCGAGCCGCAGTACGGCATCGTCAGCGACGCCAAGGCCGCGCTGGAGCTGTTCGTGCAGGCCGCGCGGGACCGCAAGGCCGCCGGTACGCTCAAGAGCTTCAACACCTGGGCCGCCCGCTGTGCCGAGCGCAAGTCGCTGATGCACCGCAAGACGAATTACGACAACATCCCCATCAAGCCCCAACGCGTGTATCAGGAGATGAATGCGGTCTTCCCGCGCGACACGGTGTATGTGTCCACCATCGGCCTGAGCCAGATCGCTGCGGCCCAGTTCCTCAATATCTACGGGCCGCGCCAGTGGATCAACTGCGGCCAGGCCGGCCCCCTGGGCTGGACCCTTCCGGCTGCCTTGGGCGTGGTGGCAGCCGACCCCACCCGCACCGTGGTGGGTATCGCGGGCGACTACGACTTCCAGTTCCTGATCGAAGAGCTGGCTGCAGGCGCCCAGTTCAAGCTGCCCTATGTGCAGGTGCTGGTGAACAACAGCTACCTCGGCCTCATCCGCCAGTCGCAGCGCGGCTTCGAGATGGATTACTGCGTGCAACTGGCCTTCGACAACCAGAATGTGGAAGACGAGACGCTCAAGGGCTACGGTGTTGACCACCAGAAGGTGGTGGAGGGCTTGGGCTGCAAGGCCTTGCGCGTGACCGACCCGGCCAAGCTGCAGGCTTCACTCCAACAGGCGCATGCCATGGCCCGCGAGTTCAGTGTGCCGGTGGTGGTGGAGGTGATTCTGGAGAAGGTGACCAACATCGCGATGGGCACCGAGATCGACAAGATCAACGAGTTCGAAGAGATCGACTGCCGCCATCCCAAGGGCACCGAAGGCTTGGTGGCAGCCGGCCTGCTGGACTGAAGCCCAGCCGCCCACGACACCCGCCGGAATTGGGCATCATCCGGCGGCTGTCATTCCCTTTACCGACAAGCGCCACCCCCATGACCACTTTCGCTGCCAATCTCTCGATGCTGTTCACCGAGGCCCCCTTCATCGAACGGTTCGGCCGCGCCGCGCGCGCAGGCTTTGCCCAGGTGGAATGCCAGTTTCCCTATGAGGCCACGCCCGAGGCCATCCAGGCCGAACTCCAGGCTCACGGCTTGAGCCTCATCTTGCACAACTTGCCCGCGGGCAACTGGGCTGGTGGCGAGCGGGGTATCGCCTGCCATCCCGACCGGGTGGAGGAGTTCAATCGCGGTGTGGACCAGGCCATCGCCTACGCCACGGTGCTGGGCGTGAAGAAGATCAACTGCCTGGCGGGCATCAAGCCGGCCGGCGTCAGCGACGAACATGCCCGCTCCACCTTGGTGGCGAACTTGCGCCTGGCCGCCAGACGCCTGGCCGAGCACGGCATCGACTTGCTGATCGAGCCGATCAACACCTTCGACATCCCCGGCTTCTTCGTCAGCACCACGGCGCAGGGCCTGTCCATTCTTGACGAAGTGGGCGCAGCCAATGCGTTCATCCAGTACGACGCATACCACATGCAGCGCATGGAGGGCGAACTGGCCGCCACGCTGAGCAAGCACCTGGCGCGCATCGGCCACATCCAGATTGCCGACAACCCCGGCCGCAACGAGCCCGGCACCGGTGAAATCAACTACAGCTTCCTGTTTGCCCACCTGCAGCGCATCGGCTGGAATGGGTCCATCGGTTGCGAGTACAAGCCTGCGGCCGGTACCGAAGCTGGGCTGGGTTGGCGCCAGCAATTGGCGCAGTAGTAGCCGCCGCAGTCACCGCACCCGCTGGTCCAACAGGCCAGCGACCATGACCATTGAAGGGTTGCAAACCTGAACCCTTCGCACCACAAGAGCTCCTCACCATGACCACCACACCTCAAAAGATCGGCTTCGTCGGCCTGGGCATCATGGGCGCGCCCATGGCAGGCCACCTGCTGGCCGCCGGCCACACGCTGTTTGTCCACACGCGCAGTCAGGTGCCCGGGGATTTGACCCAGAAGGGTGCCGTGGCCTGTGCCGATGCCCGCAGCGTGGCCCAGCAGGCCGACATCATCTTCACCATGCTGCCCGACACGCCAGATGTGGAAAAGGTGTTGTTTGCCGAGCGCGGCGTGGCCTCTGGCCTCGCCCCCGGCAAGACCGTGGTGGACATGAGCTCCATCTCGCCCATCGCCACCAAGGACTACGCGCAGCGCATCAACGCGCTGGGTTGCGAATACCTGGACGCCCCCGTCAGTGGCGGCGAGGTGGGTGCTAAGAATGCCACGCTGTCCATCATGGTCGGTGGCAGCGAAGCCACCTTCGAGCGGGTGAAGCCCCTGTTCGAGTGCATGGGCAAGAACATCACCTTGGTGGGGGGCAATGGCGACGGGCAAACGGCGAAGGTGGCCAACCAGATCATCGTGGCCCTGAACATCGAAGCCGTCGCCGAGGCTCTGGTGTTCGCCGCCCGTGCGGGCGCCGACCCCGCCAAGGTGCGCCAGGCCCTGATGGGCGGCTTTGCCGCCAGCCGCATCCTCGAGGTGCACGGCGAGCGCATGGTCAAGCGCACCTTCAATCCGGGCTTTCGAATTGAACTGCACCAGAAGGATCTGAATTTGGCCCTCAGCAGCGCGCGTGCCTTGGGCGTGAGCTTGCCCAACACGGCCACGGCCCAAGAACTCTTCAATTCGTGCGCCGCCCATGGTGGCAAGGGCTGGGACCATTCGGCCATGGTCCGCGCGCTGGAGAAGCTGGCCAATTTCGAGATCGGTCAAAACGCTCCGTCTGCGTCCTGATCGGGGCCCGGCCCAGCACTAGGCCGCATCCTGGCGGGCACTGGGCCGCCCGTGCGAAGATGGTGCTGTCATGAATACCCACATGAGTACCCAGTCCGGCGGACAACGCCAACTGTTGCGCCGGCTGTTCGATGCGGCGGTGGCCAGTGCGCAGCCTGAACTGTGCGTCCCGCCCCACCTGCCCCGGATCGAAGAGCTGCCCGGCATGGGCCGCGGGCGCGTCGTGGTCATCGGTGCGGGCAAGGCCTCGGCCGCCATGGCGCAAGCCCTGGAAGCCCACTATGCAGACTGGCCCGGTGCCATCGAAGGCTTGGTGGTGACGCGCTATGGCTATGGCGCGCCGTGCCAGCGGGTGGAGATTGTGGAGGCTGCCCACCCCGTGCCGGATGAGGCGGGCCTGTTGGCCGCGCAGCGCATGCTGCAGCTCGTGCAGGGCTTGTCGGCACACGATGTGGTCATCGCGCTCATCTCCGGCGGTGGGTCAGCCTTGCTGCCCCTGCCCCTGCCCGGCCTGACGCTGGCCGACAAGCAGGCAGTGAACCGCGCCCTGCTGCAGTCCGGCGCCACCATCACCGAAATGAACGCGGTGCGCCGGCACCTGTCGGCCATCAAGGGAGGGCGTCTGGCGGCTGCGTGCCACCCGGCGCGCGTGGTGACTCTGATGATGAGTGATGTGCCGGGCGACCACGCCATCGACATCGCCTCGGGCCCCACCGTACCCGACCCCAGCACCTGCGAACAGGCGCTGGACCTGATCGAGCGCTACCGGTTGAACCTGCCCGAGCCCCTGGGCAGTGTGGTGCGCGACATCCTGCGCAGCGGTCGGGGCGAATCCGTAAAGCCGGCCGACCCGCGTCTGGCCCGCTGTGAGGCCCGTCTGGTGGCGGCGCCGCAGCAGGCCCTGGAAGCCGCTGCCCGCGTGGCGCAGGCTGCAGGTGTCAAAGCCTACATCCTGGGC
>CAMCTE010000246.1 GCA_945878385.1 Azohydromonas lata NBRC 102462
AAGGCTTCAGGTGCTTTCTCCCCTTGATGCGTGCAGAGAAACTGCGCCGCGGCGCATTGCAGGTGGTGCAAGAAGCGCTGTTTCCACGCTACCTTTTTATCCGCTTGGGCACGGGCCTGGAATCGCAAAGCTGGGCGCCTATCAGATCCACTCTAGGCGTGAGCCGCTTGGTCACCTTTGGCCTGATCCCCGCCAAAATCGATGACGAATTGATAGGCGCTTTGCGCACCCAGTCCGAAGCCTCAGATGTGGTGCTGCGTCACTTTGAGCCAGGTGAGCAGGTCGTGGTGACCGATGGGCCGTTTGTGGGGGTAGAGGCCATCTACCAAATGGCCGACTCCGAAGGCCGGGTGATGGTGCTGCTCAACATCCTGAGCAAGCAAGTCAAGATGACGGTGATGCCAGCCCACATCCGCAAAGTCAACTGAGCCAACAACCGCTGGACAGCCGCCGCTCAGCGGCGACCAGACGTCAGCTTGTCTTCGATCTTTTTCTGCACCCAGTCAGACACCTTTTTTGTATTTGATCCGCTGGTAACCGCTGGATTGAATCTCTTGCCAATGCTGGCCAATCAGTGCCTCGATGGCGTCGGTGTTGGGCGCAGCCAAGTCCATGTCTTCGCTGAAGATCAGCTTGTTGGCGACCATCAAGTCCACCGGTAATCCCACCCCAATTTAGTCATTGGCCAGCGCTTCGCGCTCCAGTGCCATATGCACCCAATCCACCACTTCGCCGCTGGGTTGGTATCCGCTGACCAGGTCTTTGAGCAAGGCGCGGATCACCGGCACATCGTTCACGCTCATGGCCATGCTCAAAGCGTTGAGTTTGGATTCCAACTGAGGCCAGCTGAGAAACTGCTCGTGCGCCTTCATGATGCGCGGGTGCTGGGTAGGCTTGGGATTGTCGCCAATCAGCATTTCTTCGTAAAGCTTTTCGCCGGGGCGCAGACCGGTCACGGTCAGCTCGATGTCGCCGTTGGGGTGCAGTTCATCGCGCACCGTCAAGCCAGACAGCTCCACCATGCGGCGGGCCAGGTTGATGATCTTGACGGGCTGTCCCATGTCCAACACGAACACATCCCCGCCCTGCCCCATGGCACCGGCCTGTATGACCAACTGCGCCGCCTCAGGAATGGTCATGAAGTAGCGGGTGATGTCTGCGTGCGTAAGTGTGATGGGCCCGCCATTCTTGATCTGTTCGCGAAACAGCGGCACCACAGATCCGCTGGAACCCAGCACATTGCCAAAGCGCACCATCGTGAAGGTTGTCCTTGCACTAGGCGCTCGGCCTCCTTGCGCCGCCACGGCCGCATTCACCTCAGCCAGGGCTTGGAGCACCTTTTCAGCCAGGCGCTTGGTGGCGCCCATGATGTTGGTAGGCCGCACCGCCTTGTCGGTGCTGATCAGCACAAAATTACGCACGCCATTGCGCGCTGCGGCCTCAGCACACACCCGAGTACCCCACACGTTGTTACGCACACCTTCGGCCGGGTTGTGCTCGACTAGGGGCACATGCTTGTAGGCAGCCGCGTGATACACAGTGTGCGGCTTCCAGGTATCCATGATCTCTTGCATACGAACTTCGTCGCACACCGAAGCTAGCAAGGGCACGATTTCAATGTCTGGCCCGTCACTGGCCTCTGGTGCTTCAGGCTTATCGCCCTCCACCGGCTCGTTCACATTCTGGCGTTCGTCTGCAAGCGTTGCTTGAAGCTCCTGATGAATCTGGTAAAGCGCAAATTCACTCATTTCCACCAACAGCAATTGCTTGGGATTGGTCTTGAGAATCTGACGGCACAGTTCACTGCCAATGCTGCCACCAGCACCGGTCACCAGCACAGTTTTGTGGTGGGTGTTCAGGTTGAGCAGCAAACCATTGGGCTTGACCGGTTCACGGCCCAGCAGGTCGTCAATGTCCAACTCTCGCACATCGCTCAGGCTCACCTTGCCAGTAGCAATGTCGCTCAGGCCCGGCAAGGTGCGCACCGCCACCTTTTGGGGCTTGAGAAAGTTCAAGATCTCGTTGCGCCGTTGACGCGACACGCTGGGCATAGCCAGCAGCACATCGGTGATGGATGTGCCGTTCAACACGTCGTCCAAGTCAGCCGGGTTGTGAATGGGTAAGCCATGGAGCACATGGCCGTGCAGCCGATCGTCATCGTCCAGAAAACCCACCACCCGAATCTCGGGGCTGTTAGCCATGGCCGAGGCCAACTGCCGCCCGGCGTTACCGGCACCATAAATGAGGGCCTGCGGCAATGACGCTTTGCGCAGCTGCTGGTGATACAAGCCACCCAACCACACCCGTGCCGCAGCGCGTGATGCACCAACTAAAAGCAGCAACAAAATGGGCTGAATCAAACCCACTGTGCGAGGAACCCCATCGACACCCCAGAAGGTAAAAATAGCCGCAAAAGCCAAGCCATACAAAAGCATGGCTCGCCCGACCGCCACCATGGCAGGCAAGCCGCTGTATCGGAAGATGGCACGGTACAGGCCCGAGGTGATGAAAACCGGCAAAGCCAGCGCAATAGAGGCCACCGCTGGCCAAATGGCAGGGCCGGCCAGCGGCATAAAACTGCCACTGCGCAGGTAAAAAGCCAGCCAGACAGACAAAACACAAAGAACAGCATCCAAGGCAAGGACGACACCGCGCTTAACTGCACGTGGCAACGCCAAGGCAGGCGCTGCAAAACGACTCAACGTACGGATCATGATTTCCCCCATGATGTGAAACACTCTGGGTCCTGGGTCCTTGTTTTTCATTTGAAAATCATTTCACTAAAAACAGCCATTAATGCGACACCCCATCCCGCTTCATCACCTTGACGAAGGTCAGCCACAAGATGCGAATGTCAAACCACAGGGACTGGCGCTGCAGATAGGCCACATCCAGCTTGACCTTCTCAGGAATCGGCAACTCGTCGCGGCCATTGACTTGCGCCCAACCGGTCAGGCCCGGCACTAAGGTGTGCACACCCTGCTCTGTGCGCAGAGCAATCAAGTCTTGCTGGTTGAACAGCGCCGGGCGCGGGCCCACAAAGCTCATGTCCCCCGCAAGAATGCTCCACAGCTGCGGCAACTCGTCCAAGCTGCTCTTGCGCAAGAAAGAACCGATGGGCGTCAGGTGTGAACGGGCATCGGCCAGCAAATGCGTGGCAACAGCCGGCGTGCCCACCCGCATGCTGCGGAACTTCGGCATTTTGAAGATCACATTGTTCCGGCCAACTCGGTCAGACCAATACAGGGCTGGCCCTTTGGACGTCAAGCGAACAGCCACCGCCACCAGCAACACCGGTACAAACAAAGCCAGTGCCGCAAGACAGCCCAGACAAATATCAAAGACCCTTTTCATACCGCCATCGCCCGCCTCAAGCCCTCTTCCACAGAAAAAGGCGGCACCCAACCCAACAAACTGCGTGCCTTGGAGATATCCACCTGCAAATTACAGCACAAACGCTGCACCGCATCACCTTTGCCCAACAGCGTTGCCCCCAACTGCAATGCCCACACCGGCACCGGCAGCAAACGAGAAGTCAACCCGGCTGCTTGCGCTATGCCGCGCACCAACTCGGTGGTAGACAGGTCTTGCCCGTCACTTACCAAAAAAGTCTTGTTGGCCGCTTGGGGGTGGGTGATGCAGGTGACGATGAAATCCACCAGGTTGTCTAGCGCCACCAAGCTGCGCTGGTTATGCACCGCGCCCAGCGGTAAAGGCCAGCTGTATTG
>CAMCTE010000247.1 GCA_945878385.1 Azohydromonas lata NBRC 102462
AGGCCGTCGGGTTCAGCCACGGCATGTTCAACATGGAATTCTTCTACGACGAGGCCCGCGATGCCTTGTCCGTGATCGAGTTCAATCCGCGCCTGGCCTCGCAGTTCTCCGACCTGTACGAACGCGTGGAGGGCATCAACCTGCACGAAGTGGCATTGGCCCTGGCCCACGGTCGAGACCCTGCCCAATTGGGGCGCAAGCCGCCCACCGCAGTGGTTGCCTCAAGCTTTGTGTACCGCAGTTTTCCGGCGCGCAAAGCCGCGCACCGCCCTTCGCAACAGCAGCGTGAACTGCTGCAGGCCGCGTACCCGGACGCTTTGCTGCTAGAATACCCCCGCACCGATGCAGGGGTTGCCCGCGACCACAAGTGGCTGGGCAGCTGCCGGCATGGCATCATGCACCTCGGCGGTCAAGATTCTGATGACTTGCGCCGGCGCTGCGAGGTGGCCAGCCGTTTGTTGGGGTGGGCGCCCCCCTATGCCGAATTCCATCCCACGCGAGCGGCGGGCAGCCACTCGCCCTCGCCCACTCACTTCATCGAAAGGTCTACATCATGAATTTCCATCAACTGCGCCGTTCCGTGTGCACACTGTTCGCGGGCGTTGCCCTGGCCGGCCTGTCACCCCTTGCCTGGGCCTTGGACATTCAGCCCTACTCGGCTGAGCGCCTGGCCCAACTGCAAACAGGCGGCAAGCCGGTAGCCGTGCACTTCCACGCCGAATGGTGCGGCACTTGCAAGACCCAAGAGAAGGCCCTGCAAACCATCAAGGCCGAAGGCTCCTTGGCGCAGGTCACGCTTCTGGTGGCCGATTACGACAAGGAAAAGGATCTGCGCAAGCAGATGAAGGTTCGCGCCCAATCCACGCTGGTCGTGTTCAAGGGTTCGCAGGAAGTGGCACGCCTGGGTGGTGACACGGCCACCGACAAGCTGAAGTCTGCTCTGGCAAAGGCCTCCTGAGAGATGGCTGCCTCTGTGACCGAAGTGGGGCTGGGCCTGCTGGCCGGCTCCTTGAGCACGCTCAACCCCTGCGTATTTCCGCTGCTGCCGCTGGTGGTGGGCGGTGCGCTGCAGAACAATCGGCTGGCGCCGGTGGCCATGGGCTTGGGGATGGCGTCTTCCTTTGCGATCCTCGGTCTGTTTCTTGGCACCCTGGGGGCCCAAATCGGCCTGGACGCCGACACATTCCGTGTGTTCGGTGGCAGCCTGCTCTTGGTGCTGGCGGCCGTTCTTTTGGTACCTGCCTTCAATGAGAGGTTCACCCTGCTCATGACGCCTCTTTCCAGCGGCGCGCAGTCGGTGTCCTCGCGCTTCTCGGGCTCCACCTTGGGCAGCGCGTTTCTCTTGGGCAGCGTTTTGGGTTTGGTGTGGAGCCCATGCTCAGGGCCTATGCTGATTTCGGCCTTGACCCTCGTGGCCAGCGAAGGCGGCGGAGCCCGTGGGGGAATGATTCTGGGCGCCTTTGGCTTCGGTGCAGCCATTCCCTTGATCGGGGTGGCCTATGCCTCGCGTGCCGGCTTCATGAAGGCGCGGGATTGGGTGCTGGGCCACATCGGCACCATCAAGAAGGCGTTCGCGGGCCTGTTGGCCCTGATGGGTGTTGGCATTCTGACCGGTTATGACAAGGTTGTCGAAGCGGCCGTCGTGCGCATGTTGCCGGATTGGTGGTTGGAGCTGACCACCAAGTACTGACTGCTCGTGCGCTGAATCGCACATCCAAGAAAAAAGCGACACAACGAAAATTGTGTCGCTTTATTTTTTGGTGGGCGGTGCAGGGTTCGAACCTGCGACCCCTGCCGTGTGAAGGCAGTGCTCTACCGCTGAGCTAACCGCCCGGAATTCGCTGTGGAACTTTGCTGCACTTTCATGCAACTGCGATCCCGGAAGTCCTCCATTATGACACAAGTTCCCGCCACACCGTTTTGCCGCCGCTGGCCTTGTCCAGCTCAGCCAACACGCGGTCGTGTTCAGCCAACTCATGCGGCTCAGGATCCACCAGGCACACCCCAATAGCTGAAAGGTCCACTCGCAACACGGTCGCGCCGGCCCCTTGCGCACTGGCGCTCGCAGCCGAATCAATCACCAGGCTGTCCTGTCCGCGCGTCATCCGCACGAACACTTCCGCCAGCAGCCCGGCGTCCAGCAGGGCGCCGTGCAGGGTGCGGTTGCTGTTGTCGACTTCCAGGCGCGCGCACAGGGCGTCCAGCGAATTGCGCTTGCCGGGGAACAGGTCCCGCGCCATCAACAGGCTGTCGCGCACCGAAGCCACATGCGTGCCAAACGCTGCACGCCCCACTCGCTTGAGCTCGTGGTCCAGAAAGTTCGTGTCGAACGAGGCGTTGTGGATGATCACCTCCGCGCCACTGAGCCACTGCATCAGTTCTTCCGCAATCTCCGCGAACTTGGGCTTGTCGGCGAGAAACTCGTCCGTCAGCCCGTGCACCTTGAGGGCCTCTTCGCTGCTGGGCCGCTCCGGGTTCAGGTAGTAGTGGCGGTTGTCTCCGGTCAGGCGCCGGTTCACCATTTCAATGCAGCCGATCTCGATCACGCGGTCGCCCGTCTCCGGGCTCAGGCCTGTGGTTTCGGTATCCAGAAAAATTTGTCTCATCGGTCGACATCCATCGGTTTGCCCTGGGCACATTTCCCCTTGGTGAAAGTACCGGCTCCTTCAGCGTGCGGCACCCCGCCACCACAGGGCCACGCCCACCAGCACCATGGGCACACACAGCCACTGGCCCATGCTCATGTTCAGGGCCAGCAAACCCAAGAAGGCATCTGGCTCGCGGAAATATTCGGCCACGAAACGCAGCAACCCGTAGCCGATCAGGAACATGCCTGACACCTGCCCCGGCCCCCGCGGGCGGCGCGAATAGGCCCACAGCAGCACGAACAACAGCAATCCCTCGAGCAGAAATTGGTACAACTGAGACGGGTGCCGCGGCAGCATCACCCCGCTTTGCGGAAACACCATCACCCAGGGCACCTGCGCATCGGTCACCCGCCCCCACAGCTCTCCGTTGATGAAGTTGCCAATGCGCCCACTGGCCAACCCCAGTGGGACGCAGGGCGCAATCAGGTCGGTCACCTGCAGCATCGGGCGCCCGCGCCGCCAGGCGAAAAAGCCCATGGCGGCGATCACGCCCAACAAGCCGCCATGAAACGACATGCCGCCTTGCCACACCTTCAGAATTTCCAGCGGCTGCGCCAGGTACACCTCGGGCTTGTAAAACAGGGCATACCCCAAGCGCCCGCCCAGGATCACCCCCAGGATGCCAAAGAACAGCAGGTCTTCGATATCCCGCGCTTGCCAACCTTGCGAGCCCACGCTCGGTTGCCGCAGCCGCAGCCGCGCGGTCCACATGAACAGGCCGAAGGCCAGCAGATAGGTGAGCCCGTACCAGTGCACCTGCACGGGCCCGAAGCCGAAAGCCACGGGGTCAAACTGGGGATGCGTCAGCATAGTCGGCATGCTATCAGCCGATCTTAGAATTGAAGCATGACCGACCAAATCAACCGCCGCTCCAAGAACATCACCGAGGGCGTGGCGCGCGCCCCCAACCGCTCCATGTACTACGGCATGGGCTACAAGGAAACCGACTTCGGCAAGCCGATGATCGGCGTGGCCAACGGCCACAGCACCATTACGCCCTGCAACAGCGGCCTGCAAAAGCTGGCCGATGCCGCGGTCGACCAGCTCAAGGCCAGCGGC
>CAMCTE010000248.1 GCA_945878385.1 Azohydromonas lata NBRC 102462
GAGGTCCAGCGCATGAGCGCGGGCAGCGGCATCCGGCACAGTGAGCACAACCACGAAACCGAGCGTGAAACCCATTTCCTTCAAATCTGGTTTCTCCCCGACCAACCCGGCGGCGACCCCGGCTACGCTCAGCAGCTGTTTGCCGCCGAAGATCAGCAGGGCCGATTGCAGCTGTTGGTCAGCCCCGATGGGGCAGAGGGGTCGCTATCGATGCGAGCCGACGCCCGTTTGTACGGCGGTCGATTCGATGGCCCACAAAGCACCCAATGGTCGCTCGATGCGCGCCGCCTGGCCTATGTGCACCTGGTGGAAGGCGCGCTGAGCCTCAACGGGCACCCGCTGGTGGCGGGCGACGCGGCGATGGTTCAAGACGAAGCGCTCTTGAGCCTTTCCGATGGCCAGCAGGCCCATGTCCTGTTGTTCGACTTGGCGCGGCCGTAGCACCAGCCCAGCGGTCTCAGGGCCTTGTCGGCCGGCATACCGGCCCCGGCTGCAACGGCTCGGACGGTTCAGCGTTCGAACTTCAGCGCATCCGGGTTGGCTACGTGGGTGGGGGTGCCCGCCAGGTACTGCAGCACATTGTCGAAGGCCGACGAGAAGTACAGTTCATAGCTTTCACGCTCCACATAGCCGAGGTGCGGCGTGCAAATGGCGTTTTCCAGGCGCAACAGCGGATGACCGGCCAAGGGGGGCTCGGTTTCGAAGACATCCACAGCCGCCAGGCCGGGTCGCCCCCGGTTGAGCCCGGCCACCAGGGAGCCGTCTTCAATCAATTCGGCCCGCGAGGTGTTCACCAGCGTGGAGGTGGGCTTCATGCGAGAGAGGTCCTGCAAGGTGACGAGCCCCCGGGTGCTGTCGGTCAGTCGCAGGTGCAGGCTGAGGAAGTCGCAGTAGGCGAAGAACTCCTCGCGCGAGGCAGAGGCTTCCAAACCATCGGCCAATGCTTTGCGGCGAGAAGTTTCGCTGCCCCACACCACCACGCGCATGCCAAAGGCAATTCCGTACTGCGCCACCATCGATCCAATGCGGCCGTAGCCCCACACACCCAGCGTCTGTCCCTTGAGCACCGTGCCCAGGCCGAAATTCGGCGGCATGTTTGAGGCCCGCAGGCCCGATTGCTGCCACGCGCCGTGCTTGAGGTTGCTGATGTACTGGGGCAATCGGCGGGCAGCGGCCATCACCAGGGCCCAGGTGAGCTCGGCCGGCGCCACAGGGGAGCCCACGCCTTCCGTCACCACGATGCCCAAGTCGGTACAGGCTTGCAGGTCGATGTGCGAACCCACACGCCCGGTTTGCGAAATCATTCGCAGCTTGGGTAGCCGTTCCAGAAGGGCGCGTGAGAAATGGGTGCGTTCACGGATCAACACCAGAATTTCAGCGTCGCGCAGCCTGACCGCGAGTTGGCCGATGCCCTTTACGGTGTTGGTGAAGACCTTCGCGTTGAGGTGTTCGAGCTTGGACGCGCAGGGCAGTTTGCGAACTGCATCCTGGTAGTCGTCGAGGATGATGATGTTCATGGCGACGGCAGCGGAATCGCCGCATTGTGCCGCCACATCGGGGCCTACATCAGCATGTTGTTGCGCAGCAGCCCGACGGCAATGCCCTCCAAGGCAAAGGGCACTTCGTTGTCGCTGTTCAGAGGCACCGTGATGACTTCGAAGTCTGGATTTTCAGGCAGCAGTTCAATGGCCGTTTTGGTGCGCCGCAGGCGCTTGACCGTGACCTCGTCGCCCAGCCGGGCCACAACGATCTGACCATTCTTGGCCTCGGCGGCGCGCTGCACCGCCAACAGGTCGCCGTCCAGAATGCCCGCGTCGCGCATGCTCATGCCGCGCACGCGCAGCAGGTAGTCGGGCTTGCGGGGGAAGAGGCTGGCCTCCACCGTGTAGGTTTGGTCGATGTGCTCCTGCGCCAGGATCGGGCTGCCCGCAGCCACGCGGCCCACGAGCGGCAAAGCCAGTTGCGCAAGGCCCGGCAAGGGCAGGCTGAACTGCCGGCCGCGCGACTCTTGCACCGATCGCAGGGCGTCGCCGCGCAAGCGGATGCCCCGCGAGGTGCCCCCCACCAGCTCGATGACACCCTTGCGGGCCAAGGCCTGCAAGTGTTCTTCGGCTGCATTGGCGGACTTGAAGCCCAAGGCCGCAGCGATTTCAGCCCGTGTGGGTGGCGCGCCGGTGCGCTCGATCGCGGTTTGTACGAGGTCGAGGATCTGCTGCTGACGATCGGTGAGTTTGGGGCGGTCGAGCATGGTGCAATCCTGGGTGGGTGGGCGATTGGCCGCCCGAATGCAGTTCAGGCCTGGGCAACTGAAGCAACAATGCCTGTCATTCTATCCAGTGGCTGTGTTTTTATCCAGAGGAATTTGTCATGCAGACCACCGTTCGCGTGCTGGGAACCGGCGGCACCATCGCCGGCACGGCGTCACAGGGTTCGGCCGAGAGCGTGTACAAGGCCGGGCAGTTGGCGGTGGAGGAACTGCTCAAGCCGCTCCTGCCCCAGCTCGGTACCCGTATCCAAAGCGTGCAGGCTGTGCAGGTGGCGCAACTGGACAGCCGCGATATGGACCATGCGGTATGGCAGCGCCTGGCGGCCGAACTGCAGGCGGGGCAGGAAAACGAACAGGTGGTCGGACAAGTGGTCACCCACGGGACGGACACCGTGGAGGAAACGGCGGTTTTCCTGCAAGGGGTGCTGCGCGGGGCCAAGCCGGTGGTCTTGACGGCTGCCATGCGGCCGGCCACTTCGCCCCAGGCTGATGGCCCGGCGCACCTGATCCAGGCCTTGCACCTGGCAGCAGACCCTGCCGCGCGGGGTGTGTGGATGGTCTTTGGGGGAAGGGCATGGCCCGCGGTTCAGGTTCGCAAGGTGCACCCCTTCGCACTGCAGGCCTTCAGTGCCGGCGATGGCCCTGCGGCGGCCACTTGGGGTGGTGGAGGTTGGGTTTGGGCCAGCGACCAGGCCGTGGGTGCTGCGCAAGGTGCGCAGTCCACTGAGCCCGCCGGTTGTGTGATGCCCGAACGCTGCGAAGACTGGCCCCGCGTGGAGATCGTCCACAGCCACGCCGGCGCCAGCGGCCATGCGCTTGAGGCCCTGCTGCGGGATGGCGGGGGCGCTGATGATTCAGCTGAACGCTGCGATCAGGCCGCCCTGGCGCCGGTCGTGGGGGTGGTGATCAGCTCCACCGGCAACGGGTCCATCCACCATTCCATTCATCAGGCGCTGCAGAACGCGGTGCATGCAGGGCGCTTGAAAAGGGAGCAGATTCTGGTGGCCACCCGCTGTACGCAGGGCTGGGTGGTGGGCGAGCCCGACCATGGCTGGCCGGTGGCCGCGCGCCTGACGCCCGCGCAGGCCAGGGTGGCACTGATGCTGCAACTTGCCACTGCAGGCCGTTGAACCGGGGCAGGGCTCGGGCTTCAGGGTTGGACTCTAGGGTTGGACTCTAGGGTTGGACTCTAGGGCGCCGCAGCCTCGGCTTCGATGGACTGCAGCTGCTCGCCCAATTCAAGCCAGCGCAGTTCCAACTCCGCCGTCTCTTCTTCCCAGGCGTGCAGCGTGCGCCCGGCTTCGGCCATATCGGCGCCACTGAAACTGCCCTGGGCGCTGCCCTGCACGATACGGGCCTCCAGCGCAGCACGGTCTTGCCCGATGGCTGCCAGCCGTTGCTCAATGCGTTGCTG
>CAMCTE010000249.1 GCA_945878385.1 Azohydromonas lata NBRC 102462
CCTACCCTGGCGACGTGTTCTATTTGCACAGCCGTTTGCTCGTGCGTGCAGCCCGTGTCAACGCCGACTACGTCGAAGCCTTCACCAAGGGTGAAGTCAAGGGCAAGACGGGTTCGCTGACGGCGCTGCCGATCATCGAGACGCAGGCCGGCGACGTGTCCGCCTTCGTGCCGACCAACGTGATCTCGATCACGGACGGCCAGATTTTCCTGGAGTCCAACCTGTTCAACGCCGGTATCCGTCCCGCCATCAACGCCGGTATCTCGGTGTCGCGCGTGGGTGGTGCCGCCCAGACGAAGCTGATCAAGAGCCTGTCCGGCGGTATCCGTACCGACTTGGCCCAGTACCGCGAACTGGCAGCCTTTGCGCAATTCGCTTCCGACCTGGATGCGGCCACCCGCAAGCAGCTCGACCGCGGCGCCCGCGTGACTGAACTGCTCAAGCAGGCACAGTACAGCCCGCTGTCGATTTCGCTGATGGCCGCCACGCTGTTCGCAGCCAACAAGGGCTACCTGGACGACATCGAGGTGAAGAAGGTGCTGGCGTTTGAAAGCGGCCTGCACACGCATCTGAAGTCCAGCCATGCGGCCCTCTTGGCCAAGCTGGAGAACGACAAGGCCATGGACAAGGCGGCTGAAGAAGAGCTGTCGGGCGCCATCGCCGCGTTTAAGAAGTCGTTTGCCTGAGTCCCGGGAACGAAAGGTGGGTTCTGAACATCGAGTGATGCGCAGCACCCGCCACCCCCACTGAGCTTCAACTCAAGGAATCAAGCAAATGGCAGCCGGCAAGGAAATTCGCGGCAAGATCAAATCGGTGGAGAACACCAAGAAGATCACCAAGGCCATGGAAATGGTCGCCGCCTCCAAGATGCGCAAGGCGCAGGACCGGATGCGCTCGGCGCGTCCGTACAGCGACAAGATCCGCAACATCACCGCCAACCTGTCCAAGGCCAACCCGGAATACCAAAGCCCGTATATGCGGGCTACAGGTACCGCCAAGGCCGTGGGCTTCATCGTGGTGACCACCGACAAGGGCCTGTGCGGTGGCCTGAACACCAATGTGCTGCGCGCAGTCACGCAAAAGATGCGCGATGCGCAGGGCGCAGGCAAGCAGGTGCTGGCCGTGGCCATCGGCAACAAGGGCCTGGGCTTCCTCAACCGCATCGGCGCCAAGGTGGTGAGCCAGGCTGTGCAGTTGGGCGATGCGCCCCAGCTCGACAAGCTGATCGGGCCGGTCAAGACCATGCTCGATGCTTTCGTCGGTGGTGAGTTGGACGAGGTGCACATCTGCTACACCAAGTTCATCAACACGATGAAGCAGGAACCCCTGGTGGAGCAACTGCTGCCGCTGTCGGCGTCTGTGTTGGAGCAGACCGAAGAGGAAAAGAAGGCCTACGGCTGGGATTACCTCTACGAGCCCGACGCCGCCACCGTGATCGATGAGCTGCTCAAGCGCTACATCGAAGCGCAGGTATTTCAGGCGGTGGCCGAGAACATGGCCAGCGAGCAAAGCGCCCGCATGGTGGCCATGAAGGCTGCCACCGACAACGCCGGCACCCTGATCGGTGAGTTGAAGCTGGTCTACAACAAGACCCGCCAGGCCGCCATCACCAAGGAACTCTCGGAAATCGTGGGCGGTGCTGCCGCCATCAGCGGTTGACCGAAGGCTTGAACCCCACAAGCCCCCAACGATTTTTGAATTGAAAGAGGAACGAAACATGTCGACCACCCAAACCCAGGGCAAGATCGTTCAGTGCATCGGCGCCGTTGTGGACGTCGAATTCCCCCGTGACCACATGCCGCGTGTGTACGACGCGCTGAAGATGGAGGGCACGGCCCTGACATTGGAGGTGCAGCAGCAGCTCGGCGACGGCATCGTGCGCACCATTGCGCTGGGCTCGTCCGACGGCCTGCGCCGCGGTGTGATGGTGACCAACACCGGCGCGCCCATTACCGTGCCGGTGGGCAAGGCCACCCTGGGCCGCATCATGGACGTGCTGGGAAGCCCCATCGACGAGCGCGGCCCCGTCAGCCAGGAGCTGACTGCCTCCATTCACCGCAAGGCCCCGGCTTATGATGAGCTGTCGCCTTCGCAGGAACTGCTGGAAACCGGCATCAAGGTGATCGACTTGATCTGCCCGTTTGCCAAGGGCGGCAAGGTGGGTCTGTTCGGCGGCGCCGGCGTGGGCAAGACCGTGAACATGATGGAGTTGATCAACAACATCGCCAAGGCCCACTCGGGCTTGTCGGTGTTCGCTGGCGTGGGTGAGCGCACCCGCGAGGGCAACGACTTCTATCACGAGATGTCCGACTCGGGCGTGGTCAAGCAGGACAACCTGCCCGAATCCAAGGTGGCCATGGTCTACGGCCAGATGAACGAGCCCCCGGGCAACCGTCTGCGCGTGGCCTTGACCGGTCTGACCATCGCCGAGTCGTTCCGCGACGAAGGCCGTGACGTGCTGTTCTTCGTGGACAACATCTACCGCTACACCCTGGCCGGTACCGAAGTGTCCGCTCTGCTGGGCCGTATGCCTTCGGCCGTGGGCTATCAGCCGACGCTGGCCGAAGAAATGGGCCGCCTGCAGGAGCGCATCACCTCCACCAAGGTGGGCTCGATCACCTCCATCCAAGCCGTTTATGTGCCGGCCGACGACCTGACCGACCCGTCGCCCGCCACCACCTTCGCCCACTTGGACGCCACCGTGGTGCTGTCGCGCGACATCGCTGCGCTGGGCATCTACCCCGCCGTGGACCCGCTGGACTCCACCTCGCGCCAGATCGACCCGAACGTGGTGGGCGAAGAGCACTACAGCACCACGCGCGCCGTGCAGGCCACTTTGCAGCGCTACAAGGAACTGCGCGACATCATCGCGATTCTGGGCATGGACGAGCTGTCGCCGGAAGACAAGCTGGCCGTGGCCCGCGCCCGCAAGATCCAGCGTTTCCTCTCTCAGCCCTTCCACGTGGCCGAGGTGTTCACCGGCACCCCGGGCAAGTATGTGCCCCTGAAGGAAACCATTCGCGGCTTCAAGATGATCGTGGCCGGCGAGTGTGATTCTCTGCCGGAGCAGGCCTTCTACATGGTCGGCACCATTGATGAGGCTTTTGAGAAAGCCAAGAAGCTGCAATAAGGAGCCGTCATGGCAACCATTCATGTCGATGTCGTATCCGCCGAGGAGAACATCTTCTCGGGCGAGGCGAAGTTCGTCGCGCTGCCCGGTGAGAACGGTGAACTGGGGATCCTTCCCAAGCACACGCCGCTGATCACCCGCATCCGACCGGGTGCGGTTCGCATCGAGCGGGCTGACAACGGCGAGGAAGAGTTCGTTTTCGTAGCCGGTGGGTTGCTGGAAGTGCAACCCAACCGAGTGACAGTGCTGGCCGATACGGCCATCCGGGGGCACGACTTGGACGAAGCCAAGGCCAACGAAGCCAAGAAGCACGCCGAAGAGATGATGAAGAACGCCAAAAGCGACATCGACTTTGCCGCGGCGCAAAGCGAATTCGCGGCGATGGCGGCTCAATTGGCGGCCCTCCGCAAGTTCCGCAAGAAGTAAATCCATCGGGTTGCGGCTGCGCCGGCTTTGCCCGGTTCAACAGCGCCACAGCCCGTGGAACCGACCAACGCCTGCCGGCACGCCGAGCAGGCGTTGTTC
>CAMCTE010000250.1 GCA_945878385.1 Azohydromonas lata NBRC 102462
ACCTGCAGATCGAAGCCCTGAAGCTGGCCTTCGCCGAGGTGTACCGGCATGTGAGCGACTCTCGCACCATGCGCCTGACGCCCGCGCAGATGTTGGATCCGGCCTACCTGGCCGATCGGGCACGGCTCATCGACCGCACGCGGGCTCAGGATTTCAAGGCCGGGGACCTGCCCCGCGGCGGCACCATCTACCTGACGGCGGCCGATCGCAACGGCATGATGGTCAGCCTCATCCAAAGCAACTACATGGGCTTCGGCTCAGGGGTGGTGCTGCCCGATTGGGGCATCAGCCTGCAGAACCGTGGCCATGGCTTCACGCTCGATGAAGCCAGCGCCAACGTGGTGGCGCCGCACAAGCGGCCCTTCCACACCATCATCCCGGCCTTCCTCACCCGGGACGGCCAGCCGGTGATGAGCTTTGGCGTGATGGGCGGGCACATGCAGCCCCAGGGGCATCTGCAGACCCTGGTGCGCATGCTCGACTACGGCCAGAACCCGCAGATGGCCTGCGATGGCCCGCGTTGGCGCGTCAACGGTGGCCTTTCGCTCAACGTGGAGCCGCACATGCCGGCGCAGACGGTTGAAGGTCTGGCAGCACTGGGCCATCAGCTCGATGGCCTGAACGACACCTACATGGACTTCGGCGCGGGGCAGTTCATCTGGCGCCTGGGTGACCCTGCCGAAGAAGGCTATGTGGCGGCCAGTGACCCGCGGCGCGACGGCGCTGCCGTGGCCTGGTAAGTCGCGTGTGAGTGTCTTCACCGCCAGCGGCGGCGCGGCCACGGGCGCGCGCCTGTGGCAAGGCCTGGCCCTGGCCGTGGCCGGTGCGCTGG
The DNA here is from genome assembly GCA_945878385.1 of Azohydromonas lata NBRC 102462. Classification (GTDB taxonomy): domain Bacteria; phylum Pseudomonadota; class Gammaproteobacteria; order Burkholderiales; family Burkholderiaceae_C; genus RFTU01. The sequence continues at coordinate 833 of CAMCTE010000250.1, forward strand.
GCTTTGCCGGCAAGGCTGTGCTGGCCAAGCTGATGTACCGGCACGGCGTGGATGCGGTGACCGTGGTGGCCTGGCGCATGATGCTGGCCCTGCCCTTTTTCCTGGCCATGGCCTGGTGGGGGGGGCGTGCAGCGCCGGCTCTGGGCGCGCGCGACTGGCGCATCATCGCGGCGCTCGGGTTCTCGGGCTATTACTTGGCCAGCATGCTCGACTTCTATGGCCTGATGTACATCAGCGCGAGCCTGGAGCGGCTGATCCTGTATCTGGGCCCCACCTTCGTGATGGTGATGGCGGTGGTGGTACTCAAGAAGAAGGTCACGCCTCGGCAGTGGCTGGCCGCGGCCATCAGCTACGCCGGTGTGCTGGTGGTGTTCGGCCATGAACTGCTGGAGCCCGCAGCCGGCCCCGTGGGTGGCGGCATGGCGCGCACGAGCTGGGGAGCGGCCCTGGTGCTGGGCAGCGCCCTGAGCTATTCGGCCTACCTGCTGGCCAGTGGCGAAGTGGTGGCGCGGCTGGGCTCACTGCGCCTGACCGGCCTGGCCAGCACGGTGGCCTGTCTGTTGTGCCTGCTGCACTTCGCGGTGGTGCACCCCTTGTCTGCCATCGTGGTGCCCGAGCCGGTGGTGGGCTTGAGTGTTCTGAATGCGCTGCTGTGCACGGTGATGCCGGTGCTGGCCACGATGATGGCCATCGAGCGCATTGGCCCGGCCCTGAGTTCGCAGGTGGGCATGATCGGCCCCTTGTCCACCATAGGCCTGGGCGTGTGGTTGCTGGGTGAACCGTTCACCGTGTGGGTGTTGGCCGGAACGGTGTTGGTGCTCACCGGCGTGGGTTTGTTGGCGCGTTGGCGCTGAGTGACGTAGGCGTTTAGGAGATCAAGACAAATGGATCTGGGCATTGCGGGCCGTTGGGCCCTGGTGTGTGCGGCCAGCAAAGGGCTGGGCCGAGGTTGTGCGCAGGCATTGGTGCGCGAAGGCGTGAACGTGGTGATCACCGCACGCGGCGAGGAGGCGCTGCAGGCCACGGCGGCTGAACTGCGCGCCCTGAACCCGCAGGTGACGGTGCACGCGGTGGCCGGCGACATCACCACGCCCGAAGGCCGCGCCTCTGCGCTGGCGGCCTGTCCGCAGGTGGACATCCTCGTGAACAACGCCGGTGGCCCGCCTCCGGGCGACTTCCGCGACTGGGACCGCGACACCTGGGTGAAGGCTCTTGAGGCCAACATGCTCACGCCGATCGAGCTGATCAAGGCCACCGTGGACGGCATGGCGCAGCGCGGCTTCGGCCGCATCGTGAACATCACTTCGGCCGCGGTGAAGGCCCCCATCGATGTGCTGGGCCTGAGCAACGGCGCGCGTTCGGGCCTCACCGGATTCGTGGCGGGTGTGGCCCGGCAGAAGCGCCTGGCCTCGCGCAACGTCACCATCAACGGCCTGCTGCCTGGGCCCTTCGACACCGATCGCCTGCGAACCACACTCGCCGGTGCTGCGCGCGCCGCCGGCAAGACTGTGGAAGAAGTGGCCGCTGCGCGCCGTGAGGCCAACCCGGCTGGGCGCTTCGGCACCGCTGAAGAGTTCGGTGCCGCCTGCGCCTTCCTGTGCAGCGCGCACGCGGGCTACATCAATGGGCAGAACATCCTGCTGGACGGTGGGGCGTTCCCGGGGACGTTCTGAGCCCGTAGCGCTTGGGCGTCTTCTCAGGTGCTGCGCTTGAACGAAGACAAGGCGATGCCGCCCACGATCAGCCCGAAGGCCATGAGGTGGTAGGCCTGCGGCCACTGGCCCAGCAAGGCGCCCTGCAGCAGGCCGGCAAACAGCGGCGTAAGGTTGGCAAAGAGCGCGGCCAGCGCAGGGCCTGCCTGCGCCACGCCGATGCCCCAGCTGCGGTAGGCGATCAATGAAGGCCCCAAGGCCGTGAAGAGAATGGCGGCCACCACACCTGCCGACCACTGCACCGATGCGGGTGCGACGGCTGCTTCCACGCCGGCCGACAGGCCCGCCCAGCCGATGCCGAACAGGGTCTGCACCAACAGAAAGCCCGCCCAGTCCTGGCTGGGCTTGGGCAGGCCGCTTTGCAGCGCTACCGGTGGCTTGGAGAGCATCCAGCTGTAGAAGCACCACGAGATGATGGCGCCGATCATCATCAGGTCCCCCGGCACGAAGGCGATCTCGGCCAGCCGCGTGAGGTCACCCCGCGACAGCACGAGCAGCACGCCCGCCAGCGAACAGGCCGCGCTCACGAGTTCACGTGGCCCAGGGCGCTGGCCATAGAAGAGGGCACCGATGGACAGCATCCACAGCGGCGAGCTGGCGGCGATCAGCGTCACGTTCAGAGGGGTGGATGTGGTCAGGGCCAGGTACTGCAGCGCGTTGTAGGCGCCCACCCCCAGCAGGCCCAGCAGCGCCAAAGGCACGCGCCGCTCCCACAGGGCGGCGCGCTGCTCGGCTGTGCGCAGGGCATGCCAGCCCAGGGGCAGCAAGATGGCCAACGCCACACTCCAGCGCATCAGGTTGAGCAGCAGGGGCGGCACCAGCCCCACCATCAGGCGGCCCACCACGGCATTGCCCGCCCACATCAGCGGCGGCAGCAGCATCAGCAGTGCCAGTCGTAGGGTGAGTTTGTCGGCCATGGCGCGCGGATTATGGGCCGGAGGCGCTTCATGCGTGCGGCACGCCTGGCGTGTGTGGCGGTGCAAGGCAGCCCTCAGCCAAGGGCAACGCAGGGTTGAGCCCAAAGTGGCAAACTGACCGCAGAACAGGAGACCGCCCATGACCA
>CAMCTE010000251.1 GCA_945878385.1 Azohydromonas lata NBRC 102462
GTGAGCCGGTGCGCTCACAGTTCGGCTGGCACATCATCCGCCTGGAAGACACCCGCGAGGCCCAGTTCCCGCCCCTGGAAGAAGTGCGCGAGCGCATCGCCCAGCAGATGACGCAGAACAAGCTGCAGGCGTTCCAGCAGGGCCTGCGCGACAAGGCCAAGACCGACTTCAAGTTCGCGCAGTAATCAAGGCTCAGACTGCGCCGGCCACGCCGGTGCCGTCTTGCCGGCTCGGTGGAGTTGGCGCTTCCGTCAAGCAGCCTGCGTCGATCACCAGGCGGCGGTCGCATCGCGCTGCGATGGTTTGGTCGTGGGTGACCATCACCAGGGTAGTGCCCTCGTCACGGTTCATCTGGAAGATGAGGTCCATGATGCGCTCGCCGGTGGCGAAGTCCAGGCTGCCGGTGGGCTCGTCGGCCAGCAGCAGGGCCGGCTTCACCACGAAGGCGCGCGCCAGGGCCACGCGCTGCTGTTCACCACCGGACAACACCTTGGGATAATGCCCCACGCGGCTGGCAAGCCCTACCCGGTCCAGCATCTGCAGGGCCTCTTGCCGAGGCTTGGGATGCCCCATGAGTTCCAGGGGCAGCATCACATTTTCCAGTGCGCTCAGGTGGGCGAGCAGTTGGAAGCTCTGGAAGACGAACCCCATGCGACGCGCCCGAATGTCGGCGCGCTCATCTTCGTTCAAATCGAACAGGTTGCGCCCCTCCAGCAGCACTTGGCCACTGGTGGGTGTGTCCAAGCCGGCAAGGATGGACAACAGCGTGCTCTTGCCCGAGCCCGAAGCCCCCACGATGGCCACGGTCTGCCGCGGCGGCAGCACAAAGCTCACTTCATCGAGAATGGTGAGCATCCCATCGGCATCGCGCACGCGCTTGCACACGCGATCCACCACCATCAAAGCATCTGTCATGTCGGGCCGTTTTTTCGCAGTTGAAACCATCAACCGCCGCACTTGGATGAGGCACTGTAGCCTGATCCTGGCGGCCTTGGCCGCGCCGGGGCTTGCCTCGAGCCCGGCAGTGATTCTGGTGGTGGGCGACAGCCTTTCAGCCGAGTATGGCATCGGGCGTGGCACGGGCTGGGTGGCGCTGCTGCAGCAGCGGCTGGACAAGGACAAGCGCGCGGCGCGGGTGGTCAATGCCAGCATCAGCGGCGACACCACGGCGGGTGGGCGTTCACGCTTGCCGGCCTTGTTGCAGCAGCACCGGCCGACCCATGTGGTGATCGAGTTGGGCGGCAACGACGCCCTGCGAGGCTTGCCGATCAGCGGTACCCGAGACAACCTCTCGGCCATGGTTCGCGCCGCGCAGGCTGCGGGCGCTCAGGCGTTGTTGGTGGGCATGCAGGTACCGCCGAACTACGGCAAGGCCTACACCGACGCATTCGCAGGTGTCTTTGCCGAAGTGGCCCAGGCCAACAGGGCGGCGCTGGTGCCCTTCCTGCTCAAGGGCGTGGCCGATGTCCCGAATGCCGAAGCCTTGTTTCAGCCCGACCGAATTCACCCCCGCGAAGCGGCCCATCCAGTGATGCTGGACAACATCTGGCCGGTACTGGTTCGCCTGCTGCCCAAGGGCTGATTGGCGATTCGGCCTTGGTGGAGTTCTGGATGGGCGCCCGGTAGCCCCCGAAGTGCGCGCTCGGCTTACTGCGCCAGTTGACGCTGGCGGTCCTGTCGTTCGTTGCGGTCCTTGCGCTCGGGCGGGCGGTCGGCGCGCTCGCCTCGGTCGCTTCGACTCGGGGCTTCAGGGCGTTCGACTCGGGTCGGGGCTTCGACGCGCTCCACCGGACGCTCAAAGCCATGCCGCCGGTCGGGGCCCGCGCGCACGGCCGCATCGCGAGCAGGCATGGTGACGGCGCCGGCCGGTGGTGCGGGTGGTGCGGTTAGGGCCGGTGCGAGGGCACCCGGGGGCAAAACGGCAGGCCCTGGCGCTCCCCATTGGGGCGAATGGGACCGAGGCGAGCCGAGCTGGGGACCCCCATCGACTCGGGGGGTGCGCACGGTTCGGTGCTCGCCCTCTCGGCGCCACTCGTCACCGTGCCGGTCGTGGCCTGCGGTTGCCGGGGCACCGTGACCCACCCAATGGCCAGGCGCGGGAGGTCTGATGGGCTGGGGCTTGCCGCGTCCGTGGGAGTGTCCGTGCGCGTGTCCGTGACCATGCCCCGGCCACCAGACCCAGCGGCTGTTCCACTGCAGCCATCGACCGTAGTTGGACGGCGCAAACCCCCAGGGTGCATCGTCCACCCAGGTCCAGCCCCAAGGGCGCACCCACACCCACCGGCCGTCACGGAAGGGCTCCCAGCCTGGCCGCACATTCACGGGGTACCACACCTGCCCCATCTCCGGGTGGCTTTCCCATCGCCCATGTTGGTCCAGGGCTTCCAGGCCGGTGATTTCCGGCGCACCGACTGCCAGAGCCGGCGCGGCCAGGGGGCTGGCATCGCGCGCGGCAACCCAGGCAGCAAAGGCATCATTCAGCAATGTAGTGCTGCGCAGGCCTGAGCCGCTTCCGCGCCCCAACACCTCGCTGCGCTGGCCCGCCGCCACCTCCATCCGGGCGTCTGCACCCAGGAGGCTGAGCTGCCCTTGCAGTGCAGCCACGGCGGACCGGCCACCGGAGATGGTGTCGCGGTCGAGCCGGTACAAGCCCACCGTCAGCGGCTGAGCCGTGAGTTCGTCGGTCACCAACTGCAGCGCACGAGCCCACGGCAGCGTGCGCACACGGGCCACGAGATGCCCCTGGTGCAGTCGAAGCTGTGCCGCTTGCTCGTCGAGCTGTGTCAATTCAGCGTCGGTCTGCGGGCCCAGGAACACATCCAGGGTGCCGATCTGAACCTCGACGCGGGCCTCTCGTTCGCTGCGAATGCGGTCTCCTGCGGACAGGGGACGGTTGACCATCAGGGGCGTCCACTGGCGGTCTTGGGCGTCCCACAGCTGTGCCGCCCCCACCACCGCCGCCACGCGCCCCACGCGCTCGCCTGCGGCCATGGATTGTGCAAATGCCGGGGTGACCGGCAGTAGCAGGAGACCCGCCAACAGGCCCACCACCAGGCAGGCGTGGAACTGTCGCAAGCCCCGGGCCCATCGGCACAGGGGTTTGGGCCAGGCCTTCCACAGGGGGGTGTTCATGGGCGTTTCCAGTGGCGGTCAAGCCGGTTGTGGGCTGCTTCGGCAGCGCCAGGGTTGCACGGTGGGGCCGATGAACCTTCAACGCAATCGAATGGCGCGCCGTTGACGGCTGGGCCGCGCCTCACCGCCACACGAAAGGTCAATCGTCCTGAGCCGCGCTGCCGGCCAGTTCAGGGAAAAGGATGTCGGTGAAACCGAATTGGGTGAAGTCTCGCATGCGTTGGGGGTAGAGGATGCCCAGCAGGTGGTCGCACTCGTGTTGGACGACACGGGCGTGAAAGCCGCCGACCGTGCGGTCGATGGGCTGTCCCCGTTCATCGACACCGGTGTAACGGATCTGGGCCCAGCGCGGCACTTGTCCGCGCAACCCCGGCACCGAGAGGCAGCCTTCCCAACCATCGGCTTGTTCTTGGCTCAGGGGCTCGATGACCGGATTGATCAATACCGTGGGGGCGATC
>CAMCTE010000252.1 GCA_945878385.1 Azohydromonas lata NBRC 102462
GGTGAGCGAAGGACAATTCCTCTTCGAGCGTGTGGTGCATTGAGGCCCCCTCCTAGAATCGGCGAATGAGTGTTGATGGACTGACCGGCGCAGACGCGCCGGTGGTGGTGATCGGTGCCGGCCTGGCGGGGCTGACCACCGCCTTGCAACTGGCCGACCATGTGCCGGTGGTAGTGCTGGCCAAGCGCAGCTTGGGCGAAGCGGCCACGGCTTGGGCGCAGGGCGGCATCGTGGGCGTGCTGGGGCCTGACGACAGCGTCGACTCCCATGTCCGCGACACGCAGGACGCAGGCGCAGGCCTCGTGGACGAGCACACCGCCCGCTTCATTGCCGAAAACAGCGAGCAGGCCATCCGGTGGTTGGTGGAGCGGGGCGTGGCTTTTTCCGAAGACCCGCAAGGCCCTCTGGGCCTGCACCTGACCAAGGAGGGCGGACATGCGGTGCGGCGCATCGCTCATGCCGCCGACGCCACCGGCTTGGCCATCCACGAGGCCTTGCTGCAGGCCGCTCGCAACCATCCGCGCATCACGCTGCGAGAACGCTGGATGGCGGTGGACCTCATCACTTCGCGGCTGCTCAAGCGCGCCGAACCCGCACGCTGTTACGGCGTTTACGCTCTGGACATCGACGCTGATGAGGTGCAGACCCTGCCCGCACGGGCCGTGGTGCTGGCCACCGGTGGCGTGGGCAAGGTGTACCGCTACACCAGCAACCCTGACACCGCCACCGGCGACGGCATCGCCATGGCCTGGCGCGCCGGCTGCCGGGTGGGCAACATGGAGTTCATCCAGTTCCATCCCACCTGCCTGTACCACCCGCAGGAGCGCAGTTTCCTCATCACCGAGGCGTTGCGGGGGGAGGGCGCCCACTTGCTGGTCCCCGGGCTACATGGTGAAGCCGCTCGATTCATGCACCGGCACGACGAGCGCGCGGAACTGGCGCCGCGAGACATCGTCGCGCGTGCCATCGACTTTGAGATGAAGAAGCACGGTGTGGACCATGTTTGGCTGGATGCCACGCACCTGGGCGAAGACTTCCTGAAATCGCACTTCCCGACGATTCACGCGCGCTGCCTGAGCCTGGGCATCGACATCGCCCGCCAGCCCATCCCGGTGGTGCCCGCAGCCCACTACACCTGCGGTGGTGTGGTCACCGATTTGAATGGCCGCAGCGACCTGCCGGGGCTCTACGCGGTGGGGGAAGCCACCTACACCGGGCTGCACGGGGCCAATCGCTTGGCCAGCAACTCGCTGCTCGAATGCGTGGTGTTGGGCCGCACCTGCGCGCAGACCATCCGGCAGGCAGATCCACCCGTGATGGCCGTGCTGCCGCCCTGGGATGAGAGCCAGGTGGCCGATGCGGACGAGCAGGTGGTGATCGCCCACAACTGGGACGAGTTGCGCCTGATGATGTGGAACTATGTCGGCATCGTGCGCACCACCAAACGGCTGGAGCGGGCGCGGCACCGGATCGCGCTGCTGCGCAGCGAGATCCATGAGTACTACGCCCACTTCCGTGTGAATCGCGACTTGCTGGAGTTGCGCAATCTGGTGGACTGCGCCGACCTGATCGTGCGCTCCGCCTTGTCACGCCAGGAGAGCCGCGGACTGCACTACAGCCGCGACTACCCCCACACGCTGCCGGTCAGTTTTCCGACGATCCTGATGCGGGCCGAACGGGAGCGCCGCTACAACGGGGACAACACGCGCATGGAGTAGTCCACCGCGCGCACATCCTTGGTGAGCTTGCCGATCGAGATGCGGTCCACGCCCGTGGCGGCGATCTCACGCAGTTGATCGATCGTCACGCCGCCCGAGACTTCGAGCAGCGCACCGCCCGCGGTGATGTGAACGGCTTCGCGCATGTCGGCCAAGCTGAAGTTGTCGATCAGGATACTGGTGGCGCCCGCCTGCAGGGCCTGCCGGAGATCATCCAGGCTTTCGACCTCGATCTGGATGTCCACGCCGCTGTTGAGCGCACGGGCCTGGGCCATGACTTCGGCGATCCCACCCGCGGCGGCAATGTGGTTTTCCTTGATGAGGATGCCATGCCACAGGGCCAGGCGCTGGTTGGCGCCGCCCCCGACCCGCACCGCATATTTCTGCGCCTGGCGCAGGCCCGGTAGGGTCTTGCGGGTGTCCAGCACGGCGCAGCCGCGGGGGTTGGGCGAGGCGCCGTCAATGGCCTTCACATGGGCACGAGCGTTGGTGGCAGTGGCCGACAGCAACTGCAGGAAGTTCAGGCATGGCCGCTCGGCAGCCAAAAGGGCGCGCGCATCGGCTTGGATGTCGCACACCGCCGAGTCGGCCTTCATGTCCTGACCTTCTGCCCAGTGCCAGCGTATTGATGCACGCGTGTCCAGCGTACGCAGGCAGTCGTCAAACCAGTCACGCCCACACAGCACCGCTTCTTCCCGAACGCGCACCTGCGCCTGCACGCGGCGCCCTTGGGGAATCAGTTGGCCCGTCCAGTCACAGCGTCCCAGGTCTTCCCGCAGGGCATCATGCACATTCCGAACGCGCGCTTGTTCCAGGGTTTCGTTGAAATCGAACATGGGCTCAGGCCGCGCCAATGTGGGGAGTGAATCCGTGGCTGGCACGGGATGAGGCGGTGAAGGACAGCATGCTTTCGATGCATCTCAGCGCCTTGACGCGCACGCCCTCAGGTACGGTGATTTCGCCATGTCCTTGCTCCAGGCAGTCCTGAATGCCACGCAGGCCGTTCATGGCCATCCAAGGGCAATGCGCGCAGCTCTTGCAGGTGGCACTGTCACCCGCCGTGGGTGCTTCGATCAAGCGCTTGCCCGGTGCCAGTTGGCGCATGCGGTGCAGGATGCCGTTGTCGGTGGCCACGATGTAGGTGCTGGCCGAGCCTTCCACCACCGCCTTGAGCAGCCGGCTGGTGGAGCCCACCACATCGGCCTGCGCCACCACCGACTCCGGGCTTTCTGGGTGCACCAACACCAGGGCGCCAGGGTGCTGGTGGCGCAGCAGTTCGAGCTCCACACCCTTGAACTCGTCGTGCACGATGCAAGCGCCTTGCCACATCAGCATGTCAGCGCCTGTCTCGCGCTGGATGTAGCGCCCCAAATGCTGGTCCGGCGCCCAGAGAATCTTGCGGCCCTGATCGTGAAGGTGGCGCACGATGTCGATCGCGCAGGCGCTGGTGACCATCCAGTCGGCTCGGGCCTTCACCGCCGCGCTGGTGTTGGCGTAGACCACCACTTCGCGATCGGGATGGGCGTCGCAAAAGGCCGCGAAATCTTCCGCCGGGCAACCCAGGTCGAGTGAGCAGGTGGCCTCCAGGTCGGGCATCAGCACTCGCTTGTCCGGGCTCAGGATCTTGGAGGTCTCGCCCATGAATCGAACACCGGCCACCACCAGGGTGCGCGCCGGGTGGTCGCGACCGAAGCGGGCCATTTCCAGCGAATCGGCCACACAGCCCCCAGTCTCCAGCGCCAAGTCTTGGATGGCACCATCGACATAGTAATGGGCCACCAACACGGCCTGCCGTTCCTGCAAAAGCGCTTTGATGCGTGTCCGCGCATCTTCCCGCTCCAGTGGGCTCAGGGCCGCAGGTGC
>CAMCTE010000253.1 GCA_945878385.1 Azohydromonas lata NBRC 102462
CACATGGGCGATGAAGCTCTGCAGGCCACCGTTGTTGAACCCCAGTCGGTTGATGAGTGCGTCCTTCTCGACGATGCGGAACATGCGCGGCTTCGGGTTGCCCGGCTGGGCCAGCGGCGTGACGGTGCCCACCTCGATGAAGCCGAAGCCCATGGCGCCCAGGCCGTCAATGCAGCGGCCGTTCTTGTCCAGGCCTGCAGCCAGACCGACCCGGTTGGGAAAGCGCAGGCCGGCCACGGTGACCGGATCGGCCACGCGGGGCTGCGCCCAGCTGCACTGCAGCGGCGTGTTCTGCAGCCGGGCGATGGCGCCCAGTGTGAGGTCGTGCGCGGACTCGGGGTCCAGGCCGAAGAGGAAGGGGCGGGTGAGGGCGTAGGGGACGATGGCCATAATGGCGCATTGTCCGCTGCCTTGTACCGCTCGGGTGGTGCATGGGCTCCCACCCTGCTTCGTGTGTTTCCATGACCCAAGACGAACTCAAGGCCCTGGTGGGCCAGGCCGCCCTTCAGTACGTGACCCCCGGTGAGATCGTGGGCGTGGGCACCGGATCCACCGTCGACAAGTTCATCGATGCCTTGGCTTCGATGAAGGACCGGATTGCCGGCGCGGTGTCGAGTTCGGTGCGCAGCACCGAGCGGATGAAGGCTCTGGGCATCCGGGTGGTCGAAGCCTCCGACGTCCGGCATCTGTCGGTCTACATCGACGGGGCGGATGAGATCGATCATCAGGGCTTCATGGTCAAGGGCGGTGGTGCGGCGCTCACGCGCGAGAAGATCGTGGCCGATCTGGCCGATCGCTTCGTGTGCATCGCCGACGAGAGCAAGCTGGTGCAGACTTTGGGTGTCTTCCCGCTGCCGGTGGAGGTGGTGCCGATGGCGGTGCCTCAGCTGGTGCGGCGCTTTGCGCAGTGGGGCGGCCGAGGCGTGCTTCGCGAGGGCGTGCTCACCGACAACGGTCTTCCGCTCCTGGATGTCCGAGGACTGCAGATCAGCGACCCGCTGGCCTTCGAGACTGAAGTGAACCAATGGCCGGGCGTGGTGACGGTGGGCGTGTTCGCGCGCCACCGCGCGTCGGTGTGCCTGCTGGGCACGGCCGCAGGCGTCAGGACCCTGAACTTCTGATCGAGGTGGCGCGGCCCTTCAGAGGGTCGAGGGCGGCCAGCAGCGAAGCTGGCAGGGGTATCGGATCACCGCACAGAAGCGCGGCCATCACGTCGCCCAACAGCGGCGCCCAGGTGATGCCGCGCGAACCCAGGGCCGTGCACAGCAGCACGCCGTGCGCTGCTTCATCAGGGGAGGCGGCGCCCAGCAGGGGCAGGCGATCGGCCGCATCAAAGCGCCAGCCCACGCGGCCTGCGAGTTGTGCGGGGTCGACCTCGGGCCGCGAGCCGGTGAGCTGCGTCAGGCGCTGCAGGTTGGCGGCCTGATCCTGCACGCGCAGCTGGGCATCGGCATCGTCACGCGTGGCCGTGGAACCGCACACCACGCTGCCGTTCTGCAAGGTGAGGGCATAGCCGCCACCGCTCACCGGCAGGGCCGGCGCGCGCAGCCCGGGCGTTCGTGCCGGCACCTGGGTGATCTGCCCGCGCTGCAGGCCTGCGAGCCGCTGCACCGACCACCCGCCAGGCACGAGCGTGCGTGCGCCCGCGGCATTGCACAGCAGCACGGCCTTGCCCTCGCCCAGCGGCGACCCCTGGGCATCCACGGCCTGCCAGCCCTGCGCCGTGCGCCGCAAGGCCTGCACCCCGCTGTGGCCACGAAAACCGACGCCCGGCTGATTCAGCCAGTGCCGCACCAGGGCCGCGGGGTCGATCCAGCCGCCACCGGGGTAGAACCAGGCCGGGCGCTGCGCGGGCAGCCCCAGTTTTTCGGCGACCCGCGATGCGGGCAGGGCCTGCACGTAGCCGGGGGGCAGACCGAGTTCGGCCAGCAGGCCGGGCATGGGGTCGGTGTCTGGCGTGTCCGGGGCGTCGGCCAGTCGCAGCAGGCCCGCCAATTGCCCGGGCACGGCGCCGCTCTCGATGAGGGGCCGGTAGCAGCGTTCGGCCTGCAGGGCCGCGGCCCGCAGCAGCCGGGCATGGCTGCCATCGTGCGGATGCTGCACACCGTGGAAGAGGCCGGCCACATTACCCGAGGCCTCGGCGGCGGCCTGGCCATGCCGGTCGAGCACCGTGCAGTGCAGACCGCGGGCCGCCAGGGCCGCCGCACAGGCTGCGCCGGCCAGGCCCGCTCCGATGATGAGCACCGCATCCCCGCGCGCGAGGGTGGGGAGGCCGCAGGCATCGGACACGCCCGGTGTGCGGCGGTGCCGAAGTTGGCCCGGCCGCGGGGCATACCGCGCCACGATGCGTTCGCGCTCGCCCGCAAAGCCCGGTACGCGCTGCACGTCGAAGCCGGCGGTGATCAAGTCGCGGCGCACTTGACCAGCGGCACACCAGGTGGACAGTGTGGCGTCGGGTGCGGCCAAGCGGCCCAGAGCCTTGAACACCTGTACCGACCACATCTGCGGATTTCGTCGTGGTGCAAAACCGTCCAGATAGAACGCATCGGCTTTGAGCTTCAATTCACGAAGACCACGCTGGATGTCAGCGTACAAAAGCAGCAGCAGTACTTTGCCTCCATCGAAGCTCAGGCGGTGTAGGTCGGGGGTGGCCGTCGGCCACTGGTGGACGAGTTCCCGTGCCAATGATCGAAGGGCATGGGAGTCGTGTAGGCGTGCGACCACGGCCGGATCCACGGGATGCCGCTCGATGGACACATACACAAGCCGCTTTGGTCGAGCCGGATCCTCGCGCCATGCCTGCCAGGTAGCCAGAAAGTTGTGGCCCAGACCGAATCCGGTTTCCATCACCCTGAAACACTCCCGGCCGCGCCAGCGGTCGGGCAGTCCGCAGCCCTGCAGAAACACCGCACGGGCTTGATCCAGGGCGCCCGCAGCCGGGTGGTAACGGTCGCCATAGTCTGCGGACATCGGCTGCCCGTGCTCATCGAACATCACCGATGCGGGCAGGAGGGCTTGGGATTTCATGCGGGTCATGAGCTTCGTCCAGCGTCAAGGAGTCTCAAGCGGGGGCGCTCGGGGATAACCCATCCCCCCTGATCGGGGGGGGTGTGGTGATCCGCACGATCACCCGAATCCGCAAAGGCAGCTCATCAATCCGTCTCAATCGGCAAATACGAAGCAGATCGTGTTTCAAGTGCCCACCTTGTTCTCACTTTTGCGATTTCTTATCGAGGTGCGTAAAACCGACGCTGTGAGACCGTCACGCGGCCTTCATTGAGCACGTTGAAGATCGCCCCACTCCGCCGGTTGTACATCGACCACCGGGCGTTTCCATTTCATCCCATCCAAAAAAGGTTGCACATGTTCCATTCCCTGATTAAGGCGTTCGTGGCGCTGTTGTTCGTCGGTGCCGCAGCCGGGACCCACGCCGGCACTGTGAAGGTGTCCTCAGGCTTATTCGAGTTTGCGTACGCCGATGACAACGGCGTTTCACTCAGCGCCATCACGGCCGCGGGAAAGACGGACGTGGAGATGACGTTTT
>CAMCTE010000254.1 GCA_945878385.1 Azohydromonas lata NBRC 102462
GGCCCAGCGCCCGGTAATGGTGCTGGGCACTGGCAATCAGTACCCCGTCTTGGACTCCCGCAACGAATTCAACACCCTGGTGCGCAGTGGCTGCCGTGCCGGTGAGACCACGCAGGGTCCCCTGGTGGTGGCCGATCCCTTGGCCGAAGAACTGGTGCTCTCCACCGCGCAAGACCTGCCGCGCGCCCCGCGTGTGAGCTGCTGGGCCCAGCTACAGCCCTTCGAGGTGGACTTGGTGGACGATTTGGTGGAAGCGTATTTCAAGGAAGCGCTGCCTCCTGCGGCGGTGCGCCAGGCTTGGGCCGCACAGAAAGCCCGTGGCCAACCCTGGCGCGAGCGCTATGTGAAGCACGCCCGCAGCGAGTGGTTCCCCGATCCCAATGCGGTGGACGCAGCGGCCCCACCCGAGCCCACTGGCATGGGCATGGACGCCCTGATGCTGCAACCCCTGCGCGCTCCGCGTGTGGGAGATGAGCTCGAGTTCGCTGTGCTCAAGAACGGGCAGCCCATGCCGCAGTTCTCGGTGGAGTTTCGCCTGCACAACTCCCGCTTCGGCCTGTGGCGCCGCACGGACGACCAAGGCCGTGTCAAGCTGCGTGCGCCGTCGGCGGGCCGCTGGCTGCTGCGGGGAATCGAACTCACGCCCCCACCGGCCACAGAGCCGCTGGCGCTTTGGCAGGGCCTGTTCATCACCTTGGCCTTCGAGGTGCTGCCCACCGCGCGTCCCTGAGCCGGTGGGTCTGAAAGCGCAGCGGCCGGCGGCGACAATGCCGACATGGCCCTGCTGAATCTCTCTCGCCTCCATCTGGCCTTTGGCCATGTGCCGCTCCTGGACGGCGCCGCCTTTGCGCTGGAGGCGTCGGAGCGCGCTGCGCTCATTGGGCGCAATGGTGCGGGCAAGTCTTCGCTGTTGAAGATCATGGCCGGGCTGGAACAGCCCGACGACGGCGACATCCAGGTGCAGCAGGGTTTGCGCCGTGTCTATGTGGCGCAGGAGCCCAGTTTTCCCGAAGGTTGCACCGTATTTGAAGCGGTCAGCCTGGGCTTGGGCGATGTGCTGAAACTGCGCCAGCGTTACGACGCCCTGCTGCAGGGTTCTGACGCGGCCGCGCAGGCCACGCCCGGCTTCAACAGTGAACTCGACCGCTTGCATGGGCAGATCGACGCGCTGGACGGCTGGGCCTGGGAAGCCCGGGTGCAGGAAGCGCTGCAGCGCCTGCACCTGAGCCCTGAAGTGCCGGTGGCCAAGCTCTCGGGCGGCACCCGCAAGCGCGTGGCCTTGGCGCAAGCGCTGGTGTCCAAGCCCGATGTGCTGCTGTTGGACGAGCCCACCAACCACCTCGACCTGGACGCCATCGAATGGCTGCAGGACCTGCTCAAGGACTGGCGTGGCGCCCTGGTCTTCATCTCGCATGACCGTGCCTTCATCGACGCGGTGGCCACCCGTATCGTCGAACTCGACCGCGGCGTGTTGCGCAGCTACCCCGGCGCCTACTCGGCCTTCGAGCAGGCGCGCGAGCGCGAACTCGAGGCCCAGGCCCTGGCCAATGCCCGCGCCGACAAGCTGTTGGCCCAGGAAGAGGTTTGGGTTCGAAAGGGCGTGGAGGCTCGCCGCACCCGCAGCGTTTCGCGCATTGCGCGTTTGCAGGCTTTGCGGCAGCAGCGTGCCCAGCGGCGCGACCAGCTCGGCCAGGTCAGGCTCGAACTGGATTCGGGTGCGCCCAGCGGCAAGATCGTGGCCGAACTCCAGGAGGTGAGCCTGCGCCATGGCGCCGATCAAGCCTGGCTGGTCAGGCGCTTTTCCTCCACCATCCTGCGCGGCGACAAGGTGGGCCTGATTGGTCCGAACGGCGCCGGCAAAACCAGCCTGCTGCGCCTGATCCTCGGCCAAGCCGAACCCACCGAGGGCCGCGTGCGGCGCGGCACGCAGTTGCAGGTGGCCTACTTCGACCAGATGCGCGCCGGGCTGGACCTGGACGCCACTCTGGCCGACACCATCAGCCCGGGCAGCGAGTGGATTGAGATCAACGGCACGCGCAAGCATGTGATGGGCTATCTGGGCGACTTTCTGTTCGCGCCCGAGCGGGCCAACAGCCCCGTGCGCACCCTCGCCGGCGGAGAGCGCAACCGCCTGCTGCTGGCGCGTCTGTTCGCGCTGCCGGCCAATGTGCTGGTGTTGGACGAGCCCACCAACGACCTCGACATCGACACGCTTGAATTGCTCGAAGAACTTCTGCAGCAGTACCGCGGTACGGTCTTTCTGGTCAGTCACGACCGCCGCTTCGTGGACGCGGTGGTCACCAGCACCATCGCCTGGGAGGGCGACCCGGCCATGGGCGGCCACGCCGGCCTGTGGCGGGAATACGAAGGCGGCATCGAGGATTGGATCGTCCAGCGCAATCGCGCACGCACACTTCAGGCGCAGCAGGCCACCGCGCAGACTGCAAGCCCCACACTCGGCGCGCAAGCCTCAGTCACAGGTTCTGGCCCCACCGCGGCCACCACCGCGGCCACTGCATCAGCACCCAAGCGCAAGCTCAGCTACAAGGAACAGCGCGAACTCGACGCCCTTCCCGGCTTGATCGACCAGCTCGAAACCGAGCAGCGCGAAATCAATGCGGCACTGGCCGATGGCGCCCTGTTCGCCACCGACCTTCCGCGTGCCACGGCCTTGAGCCAGCGCAGCACGGCCATCGAAGACGAACTCATGACCGCCTTGGAGCGCTGGGAAGTGCTCGGCTCGCGCTGAGCCGGCGGGTTCGCTGTGGCGGGGCCCGCTTTGGGCCGGTTCCTTGGAAGATCAAGCCGTGGCGAGTTCGACCACCTTGCGCAGTGCCGCCTGCACCGTGGCATTTCGAATGGCCGCGCGGTCGCCGTCCAGTTGCAGCAGCACCGACCCGGCGCCCTCACCTTGCACCGCCCAGCCCATCCACACCGTGCCCACCGGCTTGCCCGGCACGGCACCGCCCGGCCCGGCAATGCCGGTCACGGCCACCGCCACCTGGGCATGCGAATGCCGCAAGGCCCCTTGGGCCATGGCCTGCGCCACGGTCGCGCTGACCGCACCCTCACGGGCAATGGCCTGCGCCTCCACGCCCAACAGTTCGCTCTTGGCCTCGTTGCTGTAGGTGACGAAGCCGCGTTCGAACCAGGTGCTCGACCCGGCCCGGTCGGTGCATCGCGCGGCGATCAACCCACCGGTGCAGCTCTCGGCCGTGGCCATGCGCCATCCCCTGCTGCCCAAGGCTTGCGCCACTTGCGCCACCAGGGCTTCGGTATCGGTCATGCTCACTCTCGTCCCTTCAGAACCACCACACGGCCCACAGCATGACCACGCAAAACGCGGCCACCAGGTCATCGAACAAGATGCCCCACCCCTGCAGCAGGCCCACCTGATCGGGCGAGCGTGGCTTGAAGAGCTGGTCGGCCCAATTCACCGGAGGTGGTTTCACCGCGTCGAAGAAACGGAACAGGCCGAAGGCAGCCAACTGTTCCAGCCAAGTGGCCGGTTGGATCATCAGCAGCACGATCCA
>CAMCTE010000255.1 GCA_945878385.1 Azohydromonas lata NBRC 102462
GAAGCGGGTTGGGCTGCTGGGCCCAAAGCGCCCGGTGCCCAACTGGTGTAGGCCACCAATTCTTCACGGGGGATGAAACGGGTGTGCGGCGACAGCACCGCATCCTGTTGAGGCGGCGGAACCTGGCGGGGTGGGGGGCGTCTAGACGAACTGTTCATCACCACCACCGCCCAGGACGATCTGCCCCTCGTCTGACAGTCGCCGGACGATCTTGATCAATTCCTTCTGTTCGGCTTCCACCTCGGATACGCGGACGGGGCCGCGCGACTCCAGGTCCTCTTTGAGGGTCTCCGCCGCACGGGAGGACATGTTGCGCAGCACCTTGTCGCGCAGTTCGGGTGAAGCGCCCTTGAGCGCAAGCACCAGTGAATCGCTTTGCACTTCCTTGAGGATGAGCTGGATGCCCTTGTCGTCGATCTTCACCACATCGTCGAAGGTGAACATGTTGTCCATGATCTTCTGCGCGAGCTCGCCGTCGGCTTCGCGGATGTAGTCCAAAACCTGGGTTTCGATCGAGGCACCCAGCATGTTGATGATCTCGGCAGCCGGCTTCACTCCACCCAGCGAAGCCTTGCGCATGCGCTCGCCGCCAGCCAGGATCTGGCTGAGCACATCGTTGAGGTCTTTCAATGCCATGGGCTGAATGCCATCAAGCGTGGCAATGCGCACCAGCACCTCGTTGCGCTGGCGTTCTGTCAGGAGCTTGAGCACGCTGCTGGCCTGTTCGAATTCCAGGTGCACGAGCACGGCCGCCACGATTTGGGGATGTTCGTTGCGCAGGAACTCCGCCACCGAGCTGGGTTCCATCCACTTCAGACCTTCGATGCCCGACACATCGCTGCCCTGCAGGATGCGGTCGATCAGCAGCGTGGCCTTGTCTTCTCCCAGCGCCTTGCGCAGGACCGATTTGACATATTCGTCGGTGTCGGCCACCAGCAGTTGCTGCTCCTGCGCGATGTCGGAAAAGCGCTTGAGCACGCGTTCGATCTTTTCCCGAGGCACCACTGAGATGCGGGCGATGGTTTCACCCAGCGACTGCACTTCCTTCGGCGCGAGATGCTTGAACACCTGCGCGGCTTCCTCTTCTCCAAGCGACATCAGCAGGATCGCTGCGTCTTCAAGTCCCTGACTGTCCATGGATGGGCCTTTTCAGTTTGAGAGGACGCTGGTGTTCATGCGGGATCACCCTGCACCCAGCCGCGCACGATGTTGGCCATGGCTACGGGGTTGTCGCGCGCCATCAGGCGGGCCTGCTCCAGCTGCATGCTGGCCAAGCGGCTCTCGGGTGTGGTGACGGCGGGCAGTGCCGGTATTTCGGCGCCCGGTGCGGCGTCAGCGGAGGCCATCGGAATGGCCAAGGGGTCGTCCACGGCCGCGTTGATCTGCGTGCCTCGTGTGGCGCTGCCTGGGCCGTTGAGTGGCTCCAGTGCGGCCAACTCGGCGGTGCGTTCGCCTTCGCGGGCTTTGAGCGCCGGGCGCACCACGCCAAAGACGAGGGACACGGCCACCACGGCCAAGGCCAGCGGGATGGCCAGGCTGCGCAGCAGGTCCATCACTTCGGGCTGCTGCCACAGCGGCGTTTCGGGAATCACCGGTGCGGGCGTTTCGTGGAAGGGCGCATTGATCACCTTGACCGAATCACCGCGTTCCTTGTTGAAACCCACGCTTTCCTGAACAAGCGCGGTGAGTTTTTCCACCTCTTCAGCGCTCAATGGGATCGTCACGGGCTTACCTTTGGCATCGGTTCCGCTGCGGTGGTTCAACACCACGGCGGCGTTCACGCGCCGCACCACGCCCGTGGCATTGCGCGTGACCCGAACGGTCTTGTCCACTTCATAGTTCGTGGTTTGATCTCGGCGAAGGTTGGCCGCTGCAGTGGCCCCTGTGCCGGGCGCTGAAGCGGCCCCTGCGGCTGCCTGTGCTGTGACGTTGGCCGCCGCGTTGGGGGGTTGATTGCTGACCACGCCTGGTACTCCGGACGGTGGCGTTGCCGCACCACCGCCGCCGACTTCGCTGCTTTGCAGGCTGCGAACGGCTGCTGCGGACTCGCCCTGGTTGGGCCGGAATTGCTCGGAGGTGGACTCGCTTTGAGTGAAGTCGACCTCGGTGGTTACGGTGGCGCGCACATTGCCTTTTCCAACCACCGGCTCCAGAATGTCCATCACCCGCTTCAAGTAAGTGCTCTCCAGCTGCTGCACATACTGCAATTGCTGGGCATCCATGCCGCGGCTGTTGTCGGTCTCGCCTTGGCCGGCCAGCAGTGCGCCCGTGTGGTCCACCACGCTCACGGCCTTGGGGTGTAGGTCCGGCACGCTCGAGGACACCAGGTGGACGATGCCGGCAATCTGTGCCCGGTCGAGCGTACGGCCCGGGTGCAGGGTCAGCAGCACTGATGCGCTGGGCTTTTGCTGTTCGCGGAAGAAGCCGTTTTGCTGCGGTAGGGCCAGGTGTACGCGCGCGGCCTGTACCGAACCCAGTGACAGGATGGAGCGGGTGAGTTCGCCCTCCAGACCGCGCTGAAAGGTCAGCCGTTCCTGGAACTGGGTTTGACCAAAGCGTGATTGGTCCATCAACTCCAGACCCACCACGCTGCCCTTGGGCAGGCCCTGGCTGGCCAGCTTCAGGCGGGCATCATGAACCTTGTCTGCCGGCACCAGGATGGCGCTGCCGCCGTCGGCATGCCGGTAGGGAATGTTCATCTGGCTGAGTTGCGCAAGGATGGCGCCCCCGTCTTTGTCCGACACATTGGCGAACAGCACGCGATAGGGTGTTTCGCGACCCCAGGTCAGCATCAGGACCAGGATCACCGCCAGCGCGGCGGCTGCCGCAGCCAGGGTCCACAGCGTTTTGGGCGGCATGCCGCTCAAGCGTGGAACGACGGCCGAAGTGGCGCTGTTCGACCTCGCATCCCCTGTAGAAGTGAGTGCAGAGGCGGGCAGGGTGGTCAGGGCGTTTTCCATGTCGTTCGGGCTGGTGCTCCAGTGCTGGCCCATGCCAGACTGCCCGACGATTGTTGGCGCCCAACCCTTTTCCTTTAGGACGAACAGAGCGAGGAAAGCCGCCCTCTTTCGAGTCAAGTCAGAGCGCTGCTGGCCGTACAGTGACCAGCATCGTGGACCTCAAACTCAAACCCTTCGACTTCGCTCAGGCCGTGGCCCGTGCGGGGCTGCGCCCGGATGGCACACCCCTGGCGGTGCGCGGCCAAGGTGCGACCGGTTTGGGTGCAGCTTCGCGGATTGATGCGGCTGAGCCGAGCGACTTTCGCAGTGAAATGGCCCAGGCCTTGAAGTCGGTGAGTCAGACGCAGGCGCAGGCCGCCCGTATGCAGCGCGAAGTTCAGATGGAAAACCCCACGGTCAGCTTGGAAGAAACCATGGTGGCGATGCAGAAATCGCAGCTGGGCTTTCAGGCCGTGGTGCAGGTGCGAAATCGGCTGGTGCAGGCCTACTCGGAAGTGATGAACATGCAGGTCTGATTCAGGCCGGCTTCAGTGCAGCGTTCGCGGATGCGCATCGAGTATCT
>CAMCTE010000256.1 GCA_945878385.1 Azohydromonas lata NBRC 102462
CAGGCTTGACTGCTGTGCTGAGATTGGCGCCCACCGTGTTCCTTCAATGGGTACTGGGTTCACTGGTCATCCTCGGCCTTTACTACCTGACCGTGACCACCGTGCTGTACCTGAGGATGACGGCTGCGCCCGGCAGCGACGCCCCATTCCCCGTGTTCGAACAGGCGCTTCGGCAATTTGACGATGTGGTGGTGATCGCGCTGGTTTCATCTGCAGTGGCGGTGGCGGTGTGGTCCCTGAGTCGCTTTCAGACGAAGGCCCGCGAAGCAGCCTTGAGGGACCGTCAGCTGGCATTGGCCGAGCTGGCGGTGCTGCGGGCACAGATCGAACCCCACTTTCTGTGGAACACCTTGGCCAATCTTCAGTACCTGATCCGTCGCGACCCATCCACAGCTTCTGCGATGATGGGTCACCTCATCACCTACATGAAATCATGCGTGACACAGGGGCACCAGCATCACTCTTCCGTCCAGCAGGAGATGGCCTCTGCCCGGGCCTATGTGGAACTCATGAAGATGCGCATGGGCCCGCGGCTGGAGGTGGCCTATTACGTGGACGCTGCCGCGCAAGATTGCATGATTCCGACCTTCGTACTGCACACCCTGATCGAAAACGCCTTCAAGCATGGGCTGGAGCCCAAGGTGGGTGAGTGCCGGCTGTCGATCACCGTTCAGCGAAACAATGCCCGTTTGGAATTGATCGTGGCGGACAACGGCGTCGGGCTTCGCGACGAAGCACCCACGCAAGGCACGCGGCTGGGCTTGAGCAACACCGGCAAACGGCTGCAGTCGATCTACGGAGATCAGGCATCAATCCAGTTGGTGTCGGCTGCCGAGGGTGGAACCGTGGCTCGGGTCAGCTTGCCGGCCGTCCTGGCCTAGCCGTCAGGAGTGTCGGTTGGCGCCACGGCGCGCTCCAACACAAGACATGCAGGCGTTCGTCCGGTTCCGGCGTGCAGATGCCATTCCCCGACCCACACTCCCCACCACGCTTCGAACACGTTCATTGAAGAAATGGTGAGCTCAGGACCCGTTCACGCCGCGGCCGGCTGCACCTCGAAACATGCGTCCTGCGCCATCGCTGTCAGCCTTTGCCAGTGTTGACGTCGCACCTGCCAGGCGCACTGCCGGGCCAATCGGGCCATCTCCGGTGAGGGCTGGCTGTTGGCAAACCCGCGCACCTGCAGCAAGTTGACACGGCTGCCCTCGATGCCGATCTCCAATAGGGCCAGGGGGCGGGCGCCGGGGTGGCGCGATGAAGATGTTGGGGCGGCGTCATTCGGCGAGCAGGTGGCCCGCAGGGACACGAAGATGGATTCGCCCGCAGCGGCCTTTGGCCACATCTGAGCCAGGCAGTTGGAAGCTCGGCGGCCCTCATCCAGCATGTCCACGGGGCTGTTCAGCACCACCGCCTGGACATCCGGCCGATTGAGGTCGACACGGAAAGGAGTCGTCCATCCAGGCATCGCCATGAACCGGTGCCGCTCCTCGTCGTGCGAGGCTTCCACCGCGGCACAAAGCGAAGACCATGACGAGCGGCCAAACCGTTTCGCTATCACGGCCGCATCCATTCGCTGGGCCCACCGAAGAATATCGATGACTCGGTTGTAGAACGTGACCATCCGTTCCAGGTGCATCGAGTGGGGACCTCTTTGGATCCATGCGTTTCCGAACCACAGTTCAAAGTGTTTCAGCGGCACATCCATGTCGCTTGGCTCGATCACTTGACCGGCCTCGCACCAGCGCTGGATCAGCGCCAAAACCGGTACCAGCCGGTCGAATGCCGCCCAGTCGATGGTTGAGCTCAACGCCTCGTCGCCGTCCACTCCATCAAAGCCCTCGCCGGCAACCACGCGCCATCCCGCCAGCAACAACAGGTGGTTGGGCCAGTTCCTGCCCGCTACCGCCTGCGCGCGCAGCAGAAGGTGCAGCAGCGTACGGGGGTAGCCCGTGCTGTGCGCGCCGACCATCTCCAGCAATTCAGTCAGCAGATGCCCGACCCTCTCGGGCTCTTCCATGCGGTGGAACATGCGCCAGAGCTTGGGCCGAATGCCCGCCTGAGTCATCAAGCGGCGCAAGCCCTGCTTGGGCTCGTCTTCCAGGGCGAGGAGGTCGCCGTAGTGATCCAACAGAGGGAGCAGGCATGGGGCCTCGGTGCTCACAGCAAGGTGATGTTGGCGCAGCGGCAGGACGCGGTTGTAGTCTTCCAGAGTGGCGTCCCGCAAACTCGCCGCAGGGAAGGACCCTCGCAGGTTGCTTGCCAATCTGATCGCCTGTTTCCACGCGAATGGGTCGATGTTCAGCGCCCGTGAAACACGGAACCACAGGATGGCTTCAGCCTGGTTCGTGAGCGTCTGACCCACCACCTCGTCCAGGAAGCTCAGCAGGGTGTCGAAGGGCGACCTAGGAAGCGGCGTGTCGACGGCGCGGACGCAGTCGAACAGGCGATCCCAAGCAGGATGGCGAAAGGCCAGATGCTGAATGATGGTGGTGAGGGGGCAGTGGGCGGGCGCCGAGTCCACCAACACCGTCACAGACGACCGCCGTGACCAACGACGAACCGAGATCTGGCCGTTGATGCGCACGTTGAAGACATGCGAACCCATGACGGACACCAGGCGCCCTTTGCGCGCCGAGCGGACCTGAATGGGCCGTCGACAGTGGTGCAACCAATCGGCCACGGCCATCCCCCACGTGGATTCCGAAATCCACGGTGTCAGTTCCTCCGGCAGCCGGTGTTGTGTCAATACCTGGGCAGCGGAAGGCAGACCCAACCGACACTTCCTGTCTCGCCGGATGGACAGCCAGAATGATTTTTCTTTTTCCATTCATCCACACCGAGTGATACGAATCAGCGGCTGATTGGCCGCGGCACCCTGCCCTTGCTGCAGGTCTTGAATCTTGGTGACGATGCCGGTCGCCTCAGCCTTGACGAGCCGCAGACGACCGTTGATGTCCTGCACCACCCGGCGCGCCTTGGCGCGCAAGGCGTATTCGGTGGCATCGGCAGGGGCTGTCAGGTTCAGGGCCTGAAATCGACTTTGGTTCATTCGTCGTCTTCTCTGGTTGGCTGAATTTCGTCGAAGCGCTTGCACAAGTGGTTGCAATGGGTGGACTGTGCCGGTCGGTGCCGTTTTTGCGAGGCTCCAGGCGACCGACGCGGCTGTGGTCACGGCGAGCGCGGCTATTGAGGGTGTAAACGGTGATAGCCGTCGGGATACGGCTGCAGCCCTGAACCCGATAGGGCACCGGAGGTGCGATTTAGGCGATCAAGAGTCAATGGCCGGAGGCGTGGTACCCCGACACATTCGTGGCTCAACGCATGCGGCCTCGTGATGTCTTGAGCGGACTTGTGTACCCGCCTGCGTATCCGCGGAGGGGATTGCCGTACACCGTGTGCAGGCCGCATTCCCGCATCCAGACTTCGATCACGCCGGGCGGTGCGCCCATGACGCCGATCTTGGTACGGCCTGAACGGCTGACATCCCGGTACATGAA
>CAMCTE010000257.1 GCA_945878385.1 Azohydromonas lata NBRC 102462
CGGCTGCGGCGGGCGCGGCGGCCGGCGCCAAGCTGCTGGAAACGCAAACGGCGCTGGAGGCTGAACTGGCCAGGGCCCGCAAGCACGGCAAAGTGGTGCTGGGTGTGGCCGGCGGCATTGCGGTGGTCAGCGTGTTGCTCACCGCAGTGATCGTCACGCAAATGGCCAGTCGCATGGCCAAGCTGGACGCCACGGTGCTGGCCGTGGGCAAGCGTTATGTGGAAATGAGCGCGGGCCTTGAAAGTCTGACCCTGCTCAATGACAGCCTGGCCGAGATGCAGGTCAAGCAAGATGCATTCGCCCAACTGCAGACGAAGTTGTCCACGAACCTGGAAGAGGCCAGCAAGGCCTCTCAGGGCTTGGTGACGCAGGTGCCCCAGGCCACCGCCAAGGAAGTGCAGGCCCGTACCCAGGCCCTGATGCAGCAGGTGCAGTCCATCGACTCGCGCGTGCAGGCCCAAGGGACGGCCGTGAAACGGATGGCCGATGAGGTGAAGGCCATGCAGGGCCAACAAGAGAGCTTGGGTGCGCTCAAGCGTGATGTGGAAGCCTTGGTGGTGTTGCAGCGTGAGCGTTACCTTGAAGCGGCCAAGGCCGCCGGGGTGGCCACGGCCAAGGGACCGGTGGTGGCACCCCCGCCGCCGCCGCCGCGAACCGTGCAGTACCCGCGGCCCCAACCGCCTGCGGAGGCCAATGCATCGGCTACAGCACCGGCTACGGCACCGGCGCCCGCACCAAGCCGCTGACGCGTTTTCTTTCTCCACACCCAAAAGCCACGCCGGCGTTGCCGGTGTGGCTTTTTTGCATGGGGTGGCCGCGCTTGCTGCGCCGCGCCAAAGGCCGTGTATCAGTCTTTGTGCAACACCGTCACGCTGATGCGGCGGTTGCGCGGGTCGGCCGGGTCTTTGGAGTTGAAGGGCATGGTGTCGGCCACGCCCTCGATCTTGGCGAAGCGGCTGGCCGGGATGTTGCGCTTTTCCAGGGAAGCCCTAGTGGATTCCGCCCGCTCGGCCGACAGCGACCAGTTGCTGCGGTCATCACCCGGCCCGAAGGGTACGCTGTCGGTGTGGCCGCGCACGGCCAACTTGTTGTCCAACTTGGAAACGGCGGCGGCCACTTCGGCCACCAGCGCCTCAGACTTGGGCAACAGCTTGGATGTGCCCAGGCCGAACATGGAGAAGTCGGCCTTGTCGATGATGTCGATGCGCAGGCCGTCCTTTTCACGGGTGAACTGAACCTGGTCCTTAACATTCTCGAAGCGCTTGCTCTGCGCCAGCTTCTGCTTGAGTTCCCGCTCGAGCTTGTCGAAGTTGTCCTGTTCCTGTTGCTCCTGCGCGGCCTTGCGCTTGCCTTCCTGGTCCTGGTCGCCCGAACCGGTCTTGTCCGACGGGTCGTTTTCGGTGGGCCCGCCCTCGGACCGTGGGGTCACCCGTTCCATCATGGCGGTTTGCCGGGGTGGGTTGGGCATTGCTTCGGGGTCGATGATGGACTGTCCACCCAGAATGCCGCCCGAGCCCGAGTTGCGCCCCATCTCCACGATGCTGTGCGATGTGGAGGCGCGGAAAAAGTCTGCCACCGATTTGCGCTTGTCGGCTTCGGAAGAACCCAGCAGCCACATCAGCAGGAAGAAGGCCATCATGGCCGTCATCATGTCGGCCAGTGCAATCTTCCAGGCGCCACCGTGCGCGCCGCCATGGCCGCCCACGATCTTCTTGACGATGATGGGCGCGACATTGCCTTCACCGGCGGCTGCTTCGGCTGCCGGCTCCGCACTGGGCTGAGGCTGGTCGGTATTGGCCCCGGCGGGCGCTGCAACCGGCGCCGCAGCGCCTTCGTCGGCCTTGGTCGGGGCTTCGAGTTCAGCGGCTTCGGCCATGGCTTACTTGCCCCGCATCCCGTCGAACACTTCAGAGAACGAGGGCTGCTTTTCGTGGCTGATCGACACCCGTGCGGCCTCGATGATCAGCGGCATCGGGTGCCCGTGCAGGGTGCCCACGATGAGCTGTTTGACCACGTGGTAGATCTCGCCCTCGTCGTCGATGATCTGCTTGAGCCGGCTGGCCATGGGCTCGACCAGTCCGTAGGCAAAGAACACGCCCAGGAAGGTGCCCACCAGCGCACCACCGATCAGGCCACCGAGCACCGGAGGCGGTTGGTCGATGTTGTCCATCGTCTTCACCACGCCCAGCACGCAGGCCACGATACCCAGCGCGGGCAGGGCGCCCGACAACGAAGCCAGTGCATCGGCAGCCTTCAATTCAGCGTGGTGGTGCGTCTTGATGGCGGTGTCCATCACTTCTTCCACCGCATAGGGCGACAGGCTGCTGGAAGACACCACCATCAGGCGGATGGTGTCGGTGATGAAGTGCAGGAGCGAATGGTCCTTGAGCAGGGCAGGGTACTCGCCGAAGATGGCGCTGCCCTCGGGATTCTCGATGTGGGCTTCCAGAGCCACGGCACCCTCGGTCTTGAGGGTCTTGAGGATCTTGGCGACGATGAAGATGATGCTCAGGTAATCATCTTTCTTGTACTTCGGCCCCTTGAACACCTTACCCACGCCGGCGCCGACGCCCTTGATGACGTCCAGGCTGTTACCGATGAGCATGGCGCCGATGCCGGCACCGCCAATGATGAACGTCTCGATCGGGGCGGCCTTGATGATGGGCTTCATGCTGCCGCCGGCCATGATGAAACCGCCGAACACGCACACCATCAGAACCACGATGCCAATGATCGCAAACATTTGCTTCTCCGATCTGTTCGGCCGCGGTCAGTCGCGCCCGGGTGACGGCAAATTGACGCCGCCGCTCAGAAGAACGCAAGAATCGGGCCATGAATCCGCTGAAATCTGCCGATTTCTGCGTTCGTATCGAAATGCAAACGGGCCCTGAGGCCCGCTGCACAGCACTCCAGTAGCGAGCACGAACGGCCTCACGCCGCGCGCATCGCGTACTTGTTGAGCTTTTCGATGAGGGTGGTGCGCTGCAGTTGCAGCAGGCGTGCCGTCTGCGACACATTGCCGCCGGCGCGGGCCAGGGCCTGCTCCAGCAGGCTGCGCTCCATGTCGGCCAGGTGGTCCTTCAAAGACAAGCCCTCGGCCGGCAACACCACCGGTGCACCGCCTTGCGCCATCAGAATGCACTGCTCCACATCCACGGTGGACGGCGCGGTCGGCTGCACGGCGGATTCGATGCCTGCCGCCACCATGGGCTCGGGCAGCGCACCCGGGATCATCAGGTTGTAGACTGACGGGTTGGTTTGCGCGCGCTCAGCCATGGCCTTCTGCGCTGCATGCAGGCCTTTGGGCAGCATGGGCAGCGGAATGTCGCGAAGACTCACGCAGCGGCCACTGAACAGGGTGGTGAAGCGGTCCACCAGGTTCGACAGTTCACGCACATTGCCGGGCCAGGCGTAGGCGCCCAGGGCCTGCAGGGTTTCGGTGTCGAAGGTGATGGGGTCGCTGCCTTGGGGTGCCAGGCGCG
>CAMCTE010000258.1 GCA_945878385.1 Azohydromonas lata NBRC 102462
TTGCGCACCATCAGCATGTCGCGCACGGGGATGCCTTCGGTGATGCACACGACCAGGTCCAGGTCGGCTTCCACGGCTTCCCAGATGGCGTCCGCGGCACCAGCGGGCGGCACATAGATCACGGAAACCGTGGCGCCCGTTTGGCCGGCCGCTTCCTTGACGCTGGCGTAGATGGGAATGTCGGAGAACTTTTCGCCGGCCTTCTTGGGGTTCACGCCCGCGACGAAACAATTCTTGCCATTGGCATAGGCCTGGCAGCCCAGGGTGTGGAACTGACCGGTCTTGCCGGTGATGCCCTGGGTGATGACCTTGGTGTCTTTGTTGATCAAGATGGACATGTTTGGGTCCTTTTAGTCAGTTGGGGACAGAGCTACTCGCTTCGCTCGGGTGGTCTGTCCCACAAGGTCATTAAGCTACCGCCGCCACGATCTTCGTTGCCGCTTCGGCCATGGTGTCGGCAGAAATGATGGGCAGGCCGGACTCGGCCAGCATCTTCTTGCCGATGTCTTCGTTGGTGCCCTTCATGCGCACCACCAGCGGCACCTGCAGGTTCACGGCCTTGCAGGCGGCGATCACGCCTTCGGCGATGGTGTCGCACTTCATGATGCCGCCGAAGATGTTGACCAGGATGCCCTTCACTTCGGGATTCTTCAGCATGATCTTGAAGGCTTCGGTCACCTTCTCGGCGGTGGCGCCACCGCCGACATCCAGGAAGTTGGCCGGCTCGCCGCCGAAGAGCTTGATGGTGTCCATCGTGGCCATTGCCAGGCCCGCGCCGGTGACCAAGCAGCCGATGTTGCCGTCCAGGCTGATGTAGGCCAGGTCAAATTTGGAGGCTTCGATCTCGGCGGCGTCTTCTTCATCCAGGTCGCGGTAGGCCACGGTCTCGGGGTGACGGTACAGGGCGTTGGAGTCGAAGTTGAACTTGGCGTCCAGGGCGATGATCTGGCCCTTGCTGTCGCGGTTCAGGGGGTTGATTTCCACCAGCGAGGCGTCGGTGTCCATGTAGCACTGGTAGAGCTTGTTGCAGACATCCAGGAACTGCGCCTGCGAGTCGGCGGGCATTCCCACGCCGCGTGCCAGTTCGTCCCCCTGCGCTGGGGTCAGTCCGGACAGCGGGTCGACAAAGACCTTGACGATCTTCTCAGGTGTCTTGTGCGCCACCTCTTCGATGTCCATGCCGCCTTCGCTGGAGGCGATGAAGGCGACCTTTTGCGAAGCGCGGTCGGTCACGACGGACAGGTAGTATTCCTTGCCGATGTCGGCGCCTTCTTCGATGTACAGGCGGCGCACCTTTTGGCCTTCGGGGCCGGTCTGGTGGGTCTTGAGCTGCATGCCCAGGATCTGATTGGCCAGCGTCTTGACATCGTCCACGGAGCGCGCCAGCTTGACGCCGCCGCCCTTGCCGCGGCCACCCGCATGAATCTGCGCCTTGACCACGCACACCGGCGTGCCCAATTTCTGTGCGGCCTCCACAGCCTCCTGGACGGTGAACGCGGGATAACCGCGCGGCACCGGCACGCCGAACTGGCGCAGGATTTCCTTGCCTTGGTACTCGTGGATCTTCATGGTTCCCTCTCGGTGACGGATGGTCCGTGCCGGCGCGTGCCCTGCACGGGGGCCTCATGCAGGCCTGTGTGCAACCTGCTGAAGCCTCTTGCAGCTAGAAACGGCCCGGATTGTGGGCCCGGAAGTTGGCGTTGAACTGACACCGGCCCGGGCAGGGGCCGTGTACTGTGTTTACCGCCACTGCTGCTCCACCCCGGGGTGCGGGATGGTTATCCGACCGATCGGTCAATCAATTCTTCAATGTACCACGCACACCAGGGGCTATTTCGCCCCGATTCCTCGCTTATTCCTCGGTTTGCCCGCCCTTGACGACCCTGCGGATGACTTCGGGGCTGAAGCCGCGCGCGGCCAGAAAACGCATCTGGCGGGCGGCTTCGGCAGGCTGGGCCGCGGCTGCCGTGCCACCAGCCTCGCCGTAACGGCGCAGCCAGACGGCGTGCGCGCGCTCGAGTTCGGTACGGCGCAGGGCTGCGGCGGTTTCGTCGTCGACCCTCAGGCCGTGGCGGGCCAGTTCCGCCTGGATGCGGCGGTTGCCGAACCGCGAAGCGCGAGCGTGCACGCGGGATTCAACGAAGCGGGCTTCGCTGAGCAGCCCAGCGGCCTGGAGTTCGTCGAGCAGGGCGTCGACTTCGGCCTCGCCCTGGCCTTCCCCATCACCGTGACCCTGGGCTTCACTGCCGACGCTGCCCGAACCCGTGCCCGTGCCCGTGCCTGTGCCTTTACTCGAGGGCCGCGAGCCCCACCCGCCGCGCAGCAGTTTTTGTCTCAGTTCACTCCGGCTGTGTTCGCGCAGCGCCAGGGCCTGCAGGGCCCTGGCATTGAGGGACAGGGGTTTGCGCGTGAGGGCCAAGGCCGGCAGGGTGGATCAGGCCGCTTCGCCGCCCGTGCCCTCGAGCAGGGGAATGCCCATGGACTCACGGATTCGATTTTCAATTTCGAAGGCGATGTCGGGGTTCTCGCGCAGGAATTCGCGGGAGTTGTCCTTGCCCTGGCCGATCTTCTCGCCCTTGTAGGCGTACCAGGCGCCGGACTTGTCCACCACCTGGGCCTGCACGCCCATGTCGATGATTTCGCCCTCGCGGCTGATGCCTTCGCCGTAGAGGATGTCGAATTCGGCTGTTTTGAACGGGGGGCTGACCTTGTTCTTGCCCACCTTGACCTTGGTTTCGGAGCCGATGACTTCCTCGCCCTTCTTGATGCTGCCGGTGCGGCGGATGTCCAGCCGCACCGAGGCGTAGAACTTCAGCGCATTGCCGCCAGTGGTGGTTTCGGGGCTGCCGAACATCACGCCGATCTTCATGCGGATCTGGTTGATGAAGATGACGGTGCAGTTGGTTTTCTTGATGGTGGCGGTGAGCTTGCGCAGCGCTTGGCTCATCAGGCGCGCCTGAAGGCCGGGCAAGGAATCCCCCATTTCGCCTTCGAGTTCCGCCTTCGGCGTCAGGGCCGCCACCGAGTCGATGATCACCAAATCAACAGCGCTGGAGCGCACCAGCGAATCGACGATTTCCAGGGCTTGTTCGCCAGTGTCGGGTTGGCTGATCAGGAGTTCTTGCAGGTTCACGCCGAGCTTTTGCGCGTACTGCACATCCAGCGCGTGTTCGGCGTCGATGAAGGCGCAGGTGCCGCCGAGCTTTTGCATCTGGGCCACCACCTGCAGGGTGAGGGTGGTCTTGCCCGAGGATTCTGGGCCATAGATTTCAATGACGCGCCCACGGGGCAGGCCGCCCACGCCCAAGGCGATGTCCAGCCCCAGGGAGCCGGTGGACACCACCTGGATGTCTTCAACGGCTTCGCCTTCGCCCAGGCGCATGATGGAGCCCTTGCCGAATTGCTTTTCGATCTGGGCCCGTGCGGCTTGCA
>CAMCTE010000259.1 GCA_945878385.1 Azohydromonas lata NBRC 102462
CTGAAGAGAACTTCACCGGTGTGATCGACCTCATCAAGATGAAGGCGATCATTTGGGACGAGGCCTCGCAAGGCATGAAGTTCAGCTACGAGGACATCCCGGCTGATCTGCAGGCTGCTGCCACCGAGTGGCGCGAGAAGATGGTGGAGGCCGCCGCCGAAGCCAACGAAGAACTGATGAACAAGTACCTCGAGTCGGGCGAACTGACCGAAGAGGAAATCAAGTTCGCGATTCGTCAGCGCACCATCGCCACCGAAATCCAGCCCATGCTGTGCGGCACGGCCTTCAAGAACAAGGGCGTGCAGCGCATGCTCGACGCTGTGATCGACTTCCTGCCCTCGCCGGTGGACATCCCCCCGGTGGGCGGTACCGACGAAGACGAGAAGGAAATCTCGCGCAAGGCCGACGACGGTGAAAAGTTCTCCGCCCTGGCTTTCAAGCTGATGACCGACCCGTATGTGGGCCAGCTGACCTTCGTTCGCGTGTATTCGGGTGTGCTGCAGTCCGGCTCCACCGTCTACAACCCGATCAAGGGCAAGAAGGAGCGCATCGGCCGAATTCTTCAGATGCACGCCAACCAGCGCGAAGAGATCAAGGAAATTTTGGCCGGCGACATCGCCGCCTGCGTGGGCTTGAAGGAAGTGACCACGGGCGAAACCCTGTGCGATCCGGATGCCGTGATCACGCTGGAAAAGATGGTCTTCCCCGAGCCGGTGATTTCTCAGGCGGTGGAGCCCAAGACCAAGGCCGACCAGGAAAAGATGGGCATCGCCCTGGGCCGTCTGGCTGCGGAAGATCCCTCGTTCCGCGTGCGTACCGACGAAGAGTCGGGCCAGACCATCATCTCCGGCATGGGCGAACTCCACCTGGAAATCATCGTCGACCGCATGAAGCGCGAGTTCGGCGTGGAAGCCAACGTGGGCAAGCCGCAGGTGGCCTACCGCGAGACCATCCGCAAGATCGCCTCTGACGTTGAAGGCAAGTTCGTGCGCCAGTCGGGCGGTAAGGGCCAGTACGGCCACGTCGTGCTGACGCTCGAGCCGCAGGAACCCGGCAAGGGCTTCCAGTTCGTCGACGCCATCAAGGGCGGTGTGGTGCCTCGTGAATTCATCCCCGCGGTTGAAAAGGGTATCGTCGACACGCTGCCCAACGGCGTGCTCGCCGGTTTCCCGGTGGTGGATGTGAAGGCCACGCTGGTGTTCGGTTCGTACCACGACGTGGACTCGAACGAAAACGCGTTCAAGATGGCGGCGTCCATCGGCTTCAAGGAAGCCATGCGCCGCGCCAGCCCCGTGATCCTCGAGCCGATGATGGCCGTGGAAGTGGAGACGCCGGAAGACTACGCCGGTACCGTGATGGGCGACTTGTCCTCACGCCGCGGCATGGTGCAGGGCATGGACGACATGCCCGGCGGCGGCAAGGTGATCAAGGCCGAAGTTCCGCTGTCGGAAATGTTCGGTTACTCCACCTCGCTGCGCTCGGCCACGCAAGGCCGCGCCACCTACACGATGGAGTTCAAGCATTACAGCGAGGCTCCCAAGAATGTGGCGGATGCCATCATCACGGCCCGCGCCAAGTAAAGTTTTTTGATCGGTCTTCACCCCACCACCCCCCGCCCGCCAGTGCGAGGGGATTTCCAGAGGGGAGTGGAAACCTTAACCCCCAACTGGCATTGCTCTTTTTCGGAGATAAGAAATGGCAAAAGGAAAATTTGAACGGACCAAGCCGCACGTGAACGTGGGCACGATTGGTCACGTGGACCACGGCAAGACGACGCTGACGGCGGCCATTGCCACGGTGTTGTCGGCCAAGTTTGGCGGTGAAGCCAAGAAGTACGACGAGATTGATGCGGCGCCCGAAGAGAAGGCTCGCGGCATCACGATCAACACCGCGCACATTGAGTACGAGACGGCCAACCGCCACTACGCACACGTGGACTGCCCGGGACACGCTGACTATGTGAAGAACATGATCACGGGTGCGGCGCAGATGGACGGCGCGATTTTGGTGTGCTCGGCCGCTGACGGCCCGATGCCCCAGACTCGTGAACACATTCTGCTGGCCCGCCAGGTGGGCGTGCCCTACATCATCGTGTTCCTGAACAAGTGCGACATGGTGGACGACGCCGAGTTGCTGGAGCTGGTGGAGATGGAGGTGCGCGAGCTTCTGTCGAAGTACGACTTCCCCGGTGACGACACCCCGATCGTCAAGGGTTCGGCCAAGCTGGCGCTGGAAGGCGACAAGGGCGACCTGGGCGAAGAGGCGATCATGCGCCTGGCTGATGCGCTGGACACCTACATTCCCACGCCTGAGCGCGCGGTGGACGGTGCGTTCCTGATGCCGGTGGAAGACGTGTTCTCGATCTCGGGTCGCGGCACGGTGGTCACGGGTCGCGTGGAGCGCGGCATTGTGAAGGTGGGCGAGGAAATCGAGATTGTCGGTATCCGCGACACGCAGAAGACGACCTGCACGGGCGTGGAGATGTTCCGCAAGCTGCTGGACCAGGGCCAGGCGGGCGACAACGTGGGTATTTTGCTGCGCGGCACCAAGCGTGAAGATGTGGAGCGCGGCCAGGTGCTGTGCAAGCCCGGTTCTGTGAAGCCGCACACGCACTTCACGGCTGAGATTTATGTGCTGAGCAAGGAAGAGGGTGGCCGTCACACGCCGTTCTTCAACAACTACCGTCCGCAGTTCTACTTCCGCACGACGGACGTGACGGGTGCGGTGGAGTTGCCCAAGGACAAGGAAATGGTGATGCCCGGCGACAACGTGTCGATCACGGTCAAGCTGATTGCCCCGATCGCCATGGAAGAAGGCCTGCGCTTTGCCATTCGCGAAGGCGGCCGCACCGTGGGCGCCGGCGTCGTGGCCAAGATCATTGCATAAGTCCTTGCGGGACAGACCTGCCGACGCGTGCGAAGCACGCTCGGCTGCTCTGTCCCCAACTGACTAGAAACGATAGTTGGAAAGGACATTCAGAATGCAAAAGCAAAAAATCCGCATCCGCCTCAAGGCCTTCGATTACAAGCTGATCGACCAGTCCGCCCTTGAGATCGTCGACACCGCCAAGCGCACGGGCGCCATCGTCCGTGGCCCGGTGCCCCT
The DNA here is from genome assembly GCA_945878385.1 of Azohydromonas lata NBRC 102462. Lineage (GTDB taxonomy): Bacteria > Pseudomonadota > Gammaproteobacteria > Burkholderiales > Burkholderiaceae_C > RFTU01. The sequence continues at coordinate 3,106 of CAMCTE010000259.1, forward strand.
GCCCACCCGCATGCAGCGTTTCGACATCCTGCGCTCGCCGCACGTCAACAAGACCAGCCGTGACCAGTTCGAGATCCGCACGCACCAGCGCCTGATGGACATCGTCGACCCCACCGACAAGACCGTTGACGCACTGATGAAGCTCGACCTGCCTGCCGGCGTCGATGTCGAAATCAAGCTGCAGTAAGGAACGTCTGGCCTGACGGCCACGCTTCGCAAGGC
>CAMCTE010000260.1 GCA_945878385.1 Azohydromonas lata NBRC 102462
TTGCTGACCGAGCCGGCCACCTTGCCGCCGGCGGCTTCGATCCACTCTCGCGCCTGGTCGCGGCTGAGGGTTGGCAGGGTACCGGTGAGCACAAGGGTCTGGCCCAACAGGGGCCGGGGCGCATCGCCGTGCACGCCCTGCCCTTCAGTCCACTGCAAGCCTGCGGCCCGCAGTTGTTCAACGATCTCGCGGTGGTGCGGCTGGTCGAAAAAGGCGCGGATGCTGTGCGCGACGATGGGGCCCACATCGGGCACCTCCAACAGTGCCTCCTGGGGCGCCTCGACCACGCGGTCGATGGAGCCAAAGTGGCGCGCCAGGTCTTTGGCCGTGGCCTCACCCACATGCCGGATGCCCAAGCCAAAAAGAAAGCGGGCCAGCGTGGTGCGCTTGCTGGCCTCGATGGCCTGCACCAGGTTCAGGGCGCTCTTCTCACCCATGCGCTCCAGGGCGGCCAGCTTGGCTATGCCGAGCTTGTAAAGGTCGGGCAAGGTCGCCACGATGCCCAGGTCCACCAACTGCTCCACCACCTTGTCGCCCAAACCCTCGATATCCAAGGCTCGCCGTCCGGCGAAGTGCAGCAGCGCATGTTTGCGCTGGGCTGGACAATACAGGCCGCCGCTGCAGCGCCAGTCCACTTCGCCTTCCTCCCTCGCAATGGGGCTGGCGCAAACCGGGCAGCGGCCGGACAAGCGCTGCACCAGGTCAAAGGCCGGGCCCACCTCGGCCGGCCGGCGATCCAGCACCACCGACACCACCTCCGGGATCACATCACCGGCGCGGCGAACGATCACCGTGTCGCCCTCGCGCACATCCTTGCGCCGTGCCTCTTCCTCGTTGTGCAGGGTGGCATTGCTGACGGTGGTGCCCCCTACGAATACAGGCTCCAGCTTGGCCACCGGCGTGAGCTTGCCCGTGCGGCCCACCTGGATGTCGATGGCCCGAAGCACGGTCATCTGCTCCTGCGCAGCATATTTGTGCGCCACGGCCCAACGGGGCTCACGGGTGACGAAACCCAGGCGGTCTTGCAGGAGGCGGTCGTCGACCTTGTAGACCACGCCATCGATATCGAAAGGCAAAGCGTCTCGCAGCTGTTCGATGTGCTGGTGGAAGGCCACCAGACCATCGGCGCCCTGCACTACCCGACGGTTTTCATCCACCGGCAGGCCCCAAGCCTGCAGGGCATCGAGCGTGGCACTGTGGGTGGCGGGCTGGTTCAGGTTGTCGGGGCCCCAGCCCTGCACCAGCCCCAGGCCGTAGGCGAAGAAGCTCAGGGGACGCCTGGCGGCGATGGCCGGATCGAGCTGGCGCACCGCGCCGGCAGCCGCGTTGCGCGGGTTGACGAAAGTCTTTTCTTGCTTGTGGCCCGCGGCGATCAGGCCCCGCTGGCGCTCGTTGAGGGCTTCGAAGGCATCGCGCCGCATGTAGACCTCGCCACGCACCTCCAGCACCTCGGGCCATGGCTGGGTTGCCTCGCGCAGCCTCAAGGGGATCTGCCGGATGGTGCGGATGTTCTGCGTGACTTCTTCACCGGTTTCCCCATCACCGCGTGTGGCAGCCTGCACCAGCACACCGTGCTCGTAGCGCAGGTTGATGGCCAGACCATCGAACTTCAGCTCACAGCTGTAGCGCACGGCGGGCTCGTCCGCGCCCCAGCCCAATTCCCGCCGCACGCGCGAATCGAAATCCTGCGCTCCCGCAGCCGTGGTATCGGTTTCGGTGCGAATGCTGAGCATGGGCACTGCATGTGAAACCGGCGAGAAGCCCTGCAGTGGCCGACCCAGCACGCGCTGTGTGGGTGAATCGACTGCCCTCAGTTCGGGGTGTTGGGCCTCAAGAGCTTGCAGCTCATGGAACAAGCGGTCGTATTCAACGTCCGGAATCTCCGGTGCGTCCAGTTCGTAGTAGCGCCGGGCGTGGTGTTCTATGAGCCGATGAAGCTCCAGCGCACGGGCGCGTGTGACTGATTCGGTCATTGCTTCAGCTGAACAGGCGCTGTGCCGCCACCCCGCCGGCCGGCAGGTCCCGCGAGGACAGTGCGTGGTAGAGCCGCTGAAGGTCGTGGTGGATGCCGGCAAACTGCTGCAGCGAGACCATTCGACCATCATCGTCGACGAGCACCCCTTCCAGGTCGCGCGCCAGGGCGCTGGCCAGGCGTTGCCACTGCGCAAAAGGCTCGGCGGACTCGGGCGACTGAGGCACATCCAGCGCCAGCGTGCATTCGCGCAGCGCAGACTCGTCGGGGTCGTCGGCCATGGCCGCCTGCGCGTCGACGGTGAGCGTGACCAGGGGCGGCGCGTCCGGCTCTTCCCCCGGCAGCACCAGCTGCCCCGCCAGCGGGCCTGCCACCATCCCTTGCCGGGTCGCGCACTGCTGCAGGTAGGCCACCGTCCACGAGGGCCCCTTGGCGCGCAGGTGCACCGCCAACTGGGCATCGTGCGCGTGGGCGAATTCATCGAGTTCCCGGGCACGGGCCACCACATCGTTCATGTCGGCGAAGTCGGCCGAGGCACCCAGCGCATCGGCAAAGGCCTGGATCTTCTGCACGAACTCCGAGTACTCGATCTCATTGAGCGCCCCGCTGCGGTTGGCCAGTTGCACTGCAGCCTGAAACGCGCTGTAGCGTTGACCGTGAACAGGCAGCTCCCAGGTGCCGCTGGCGGCATTGAGCCCTTCCACGAGCAACGGTTTACTGCCCGCACGCCGGGTGGTGGGCATGGCCGCCAGCACCGAGTCACCAGCCAGGGGCGCTTCGGGCGTGACCTCGGCCACGGCGTCGATCAAGGGGTCGATGCAGACACGCCGGCGTGAGGAGGCCGCGCGAAGCGGGCGGTCGACGGTGGCGCCAGCACCAAGCGGGACAGAACCATCGACGGAACTGGCGTCGGCCGCAGACCTGGCCGATGCGCCCGCGCCGCCCGCGTGCAGGCTGGGCTCCACCCGATCGGTCACCGGCTCGGCCCGGCGGGGCCTGGCCCGCCAAGACACCCACAGCCCCTGCACCAGCAACCCCAACAGCACCACTGCTGCGAGAAGCAGCAGCCCCTGGGTCAGCGTCATGCCGCCTCCGCCATATTCAGCGCCGACTCCATGTCCACGGCCACGATGCGCGAGACACCTTGCTCCTGCATCGTCACGCCCACCAGCTGTCGTGCCATTTCCATGGCGATCTTGTTGTGGCTGATGAACAGGAACTGCGTGCCTTGGCTCATCTGCGTGACCAGTCTCGCGTAGCGCTCTGTGTTCGCATCGTCCAGGGGGGC
>CAMCTE010000261.1 GCA_945878385.1 Azohydromonas lata NBRC 102462
AGGCCAGCGCCTTCTGCCTCAGAACCTCGCGTGTCGCTGAGGTGTGGTTACGGCCCACCGTTGCGACACGGATCTTCTCCTTGGTTTCCTCGGACATCACGGCGCCATAGGCGTATTGGTTACTGCTACTGGCTTTGGCCGAGCGAGCGGTCTCAAGGCTTTTTTCGTAGGCTGCTCGCATTGGATTTCCAAGGCACCAACGAACGTGGTTGGCCATCCATCCCTTGGGGCGGTCTGTGACTTCAAATTCCTGGAGGCAGTGATCACATCGGGAGATCATGATCTTGGTCCGCGAAGGGTTGCTGGCGCGCCTGCCAGGACTCGAACCTGGAACGAGGGTTTAGAAGACCCTAGTGATATCCCTTTCACCACAGGCACCGCTCTTCAGTTTAGTCCACCCGAGTGAACAAAGCCCCTCCGTGAAGCGCGACTCCAAGGGAAGGGTGGGCTATTTGAGCGGCGCGTACTTGCCCAATTCCAACTTGGCAATCGCGTTGCGGTGCACCTCATCCGGGCCATCGGCAAACCGCAGCGTACGGGCGTTCGCGTAGAAATGGGCCAAAGGCGTGTCTTGGCTGACACCGGCACCGCCATAAGCCTGCATGGCCCAATCGATAACGCGCAGGGCCATGTTGGGGGCCACCACCTTGATCATCGCAATCTCGGCCTTGGCCACCTTGTTGCCGGCCACATCCATGATCCAGGCAGCCTTGAGCGTCAACAGGCGCGCCTGCTCAATCTGGCATCGGGCTTCGGCAATGCGTTCCTGCGTCACCGTTTGCGCAGCGACCGGCTTGCCAAAGGCCACGCGCGCGCTGGCACGCTTGCACATCAGCTCCAATGAGCGTTCTGCCAGGCCGATCAGGCGCATGCAGTGGTGGATGCGGCCCGGACCCAGGCGCCCCTGGGCAATCTCGAATCCGCGGCCTTCGCCGAGCAGCATGTTGGACGCCGGCACCCGCACATTTTGAAAATCGACTTCCATGTGGCCGTGCGGCGCGTCGTCGTAGCCAAAGACATGCAAGGGCCGCAGCACCTTCACGCCAGGGGTGTCCATGGGCACGAGGATCATCGACTGCTGCGAATGGCGAGGCGCTTCGGGGTCGGTCTTGCCCATGAAGATGAGGATCTTGCAGCGCGGGTCACCGGCGCCGCTGGTCCACCACTTGCGCGCGTTGATCACATAGTCGTCGCCATCGCGCTCGATGCGGGCTTCGATGTTGGTGGCGTCTGATGAGGCCACGGCCGGCTCCGTCATGGCAAAGGCACTGCGGATTTCACCGGACAGCAGCGGCTTGAGCCAACGATCCTGCTGTTCTCGCGTGCCGTAGCGCACGATGGTTTCCATATTGCCGGTGTCGGGCGCCGAGCAATTGAACACCTCGCTGCTCCAAGGTACACGGCCCATGATCTCGGCCAGGGGGGCGTATTCCTGATTCGTCAGGCCCGCGCCGTAGTTGCTGTCCGGAAGGAAGAGGTTCCACAGGCCTTCGCGTTGCGCCAGGGGCTTGAGCTTTTCAATGGTCTGCAGCGGCGTCCAGCGCTTGCCCGCAGCGGTATTGGCTTCCAGTTCTTCGTGGCAGGCCTGTTCATTCGGGTAGACATGCGCGTCCATGAAGGCTTGCAGTCTTTCGCGCAGGGCTTGGGTCTTGGGGGAGTAGCTGAAGTCCATGGGTTGCTCTCAGATGGGGTCAGGATTCAATGCGGTGCATGAAGGATTGCGGCCTCATTCAGGCGCGCTGTGCAAACTGCCAGCCCAATTCGGCCAGTGGCCGTGCGCCGGCGCCGGCCTGGCGGGCCTGCTCGCTGGCCGCGGTGCCGTCTTCCACTCGCTTGGCAATGCCTTGCAGGATCGCGGCCATGCGAAACAGGTTGTAGGCGAGGTAGAAGTTCCAGTCCTGCGCCAGTGTGCCCCGCGCCTCGGGTGAGGTGCGCCCGGTTCGCCGGCAGTAGGCCTCGATGTAGGCAGCCTCCAGCGGGATGCCCAAGGCGGCCAGGTCCAGGCCACCGATGCCGCGAAATGCGCCGGGGGTGATGTGCCAGGCCATGCAGTGGTAGCTGAAGTCCGCCAAGGGGTGGCCCAGGGTGGAGAGCTCCCAATCCAGCACCGCCAGCACACGCGGCTCGCTGGGGTGGAACATCAGGTTGTCCAGCCGGTAGTCGCCGTGCACGATGGAAACCTGCGATTCATCCCGGGCACTGGCCGGCATGTGGGCTGGCAGCCATTCGATCAGGCGGTCCATGGCCTCGATGGGCTGGGTGACGGAGGCTGCGTACTGCCGGCTCCAGCGGCCGATCTGCCGCTCGAAGTAACTGCCCGGCTTGCCATAGTCGGCCAAGCCCAGGGCCTGGACATCAACACGGTGCAAGGCTGCCAGGACGCGGTTCATCTCGTCGTACACGGCACTGCGCTCAGCCGGGCTCATGCCCGGCAGGGATTGGTCCCACAGCACGCGGCCGTCCACATGCTCCATGATGTAGAAGGCGCGGCCGATCACGGATTCGTCTTCGCACAACAGGTGCATCTGTGCCACCGGCACCTCGCTGGCGGCCAGCGCCTTCATCACCCGGAATTCGCGCTCGATGGCGTGGGCTGATGGCAGCAGCTTGGCCACCGGCCCCGGCTTGCTGCGCATCACATAGCGCTGGCTGGGCGTGGTGAGCCGATAGGTGGGGTTGCTTTGGCCGCCCTTGAACTGTTCGATGGTCAGGGGCCCTTCAAAGCCGGGCAGATGGGCACCGATATGCGCCTGCAGCGCATCGGCCGAGAAGGGCAATTCCGAAGGTGTTCGGGTACCGGTGTAGGCATCCATGCTCAGTGCCCTGTCATTCAAAACGCGGCGCGCGCTTTTCCAAAAAGGCCGTGGGGCCTTCGGCGCCGTTGGGGTGGAAGAGGTTGGCCACGAAGTGCTCCCGCTCGGCCACGAGTTGAGCAGCCAGATCGTGGCTCAGGGCCTGTTGCGACAGCCGCTTGACGCTGGCCACTGCGTTGGGCGCCATGCGGGCGAGTTGAGAGGCCAACTGCAGGGCTGTTTCCTGTGAGGCACCAGGCTCGCACACTTCGGTCACCAAGCCGTGGCTCAGCAAATCGGATGCCTTCAGGGGTGTAGCCAGCCACAGGGCCCTGAGCGCCAGGGCGCGCGGCAGGAAGCGGGCCAGTTGCCAACTGCCGCCGCCATCTGGACTGAAGCCGATGCGGGCATAGCTCATCACGAACTGGGCATCCCGGCTGGCCACCACC
>CAMCTE010000262.1 GCA_945878385.1 Azohydromonas lata NBRC 102462
ATCGAGGTCGCCACGTGCCAGCACGGCAATCTCAAGCGGATGGTCGCGCAGCTTGGCCAGGTTGCCAACAGGCTGCTGCAGGTAGGACTGCAACTGGCGGCGCGCAAGCGCCTCGGCCTGACGCGCTTCGAGTTCCTGGGCCTTGTTCAGATCCAGGCGCGCCTGCGCCTCGTCCACTGCGGTGCGTGTGCCGCTGCCGGCCTTGAGGGCCTTGGTTTCCGCATCAACGGCAGTGGTGAGGAAGCGCTGTTGGTTGAGCACCAACTCCAGTTGATCGCGTGCCAGCAGGGCTTCGAAATAAGCGGTGGCCACACGCACCGACATGGCCTGCTGTTCCCGCTGGTAAGTGGCGTCCACTTCATCGACCACCGAGCGGGCCTGATCGAGTTGGGTGACCAGCTGCGCGCGCAGGAGGGGCTGGCGCAGCTGCAGGGTCTGGTTCTCGCTGCCGTAGCGGTCGAATGTATTGAGCGGCTGGTTGAGCGAATTGACGCCGGTGCGGTCTACGCTGTTCTGGAAGCGGCTGGCGGAGAACTGCACGGAGGGCAGCATCTGGGCGCGTGCCTGGGGCAGGCGCTCGCGGCCGGCGGCCTGCGCGGCACGCGCCGCACGCAACTGGGCGTCGTTGGCCGTGGCCTGCTGCCAGGCTTGCAGCAGCGACAAGCCGGACAGGGTGGCGGACTCTGCACGAACGGGAGGGAGCACCGCATCGGGCCAGATGACAGGCCCGGTGAGGGCCGCACCCTGGGCCACGGTGGCCACGCCGGAGGCGGCCGCACCCACCGCACCGGGCACTTCATCGGTGATGGCCAATACGGCTTCGCCCCAGCGCAGCGAGAGCAGACGGTCGAGTTGGCGGTTGAGCTGTTCCCCTAGGACGGAACCCTGAAGGCCCGTCTTGGCAGGCCGCTCGTTGTTGCGCCAGAACAGCCGGTCGATGTACTTGTTGAGTTGGTCACCCAAAGTGGGCTGAACCAGTTGGGATGCGGATGGGGCTGGGGTAGCCGGCGCAGGCGCGGCTTGCGCCCAGGCCGCAGCGACCGACAGCGACAACAGGGTGGACGCCAGAATACGAGGAGCGCTCATCACTGCTCCTTCATCGAAGCCGCCACGCGGCGGGTCAGCGGATGCAGGAGGTAGGTGAGCACGGTGCGCTCGCCGGTGCGAATGATGACTTCGGCGGGCATGCCGGGCTGCATCTGGTGACGGCCCAGCTTGCCCATGCCCTCAGGGGTGATCTCCACGCGGGCCAGGAAGTAGCTGACCGGGCCCATGGCGGTTTGCTCGGTGAGCAGGTCACCGGAGACCGATTTCACGCGGCCTTCCACCACCAGTTGAGGTGAATGGGCGAAGGCAGAGAAGCGCACATCGGCAGGCAGGTCGGGCCTGACGGCGTCGATCAGATGCGGCGGAATGTGGGCTTCCAGCAGCAGGGTTTCCTTGCCGGGCACGATGTCCATCAATCGCTGGCCTGGGGGAATGACGCCGCCCACGGTTTGGTAGGCAATACCCACCACTTGACCGGATGCCGGGGAGCGGATCTCGGTGCGCTCGAGCTCTTCCTTGATGGCGGTGTAGCGGCTTTGGTCGGACTGCACCTCGCGGGTGACTTCGGCAAGCTGCACCTCGGATTCGCGGCGGTATTCCTGCTGGCGCACCACGGCGCGTTGGCGCAGTTCGGCCACGGCCTGACGGGAGCGGGCCAGGTTGCCCTGCAAGTCGGTGAGCGCGGTGTTCACTTCGGCCTGCTGGCGTTCGAGGTCGAGCTGCTGGTTGCGCGGAGCGTAGCCCTCGGCCACGAGGCCCTTGATGTTCTGAAGCTGTTCGGTGACCACACGGCGCTGCACTTCGCGGCTGGTGCTCATGCCCTCATAGGACTGGGCCATGGCCTGCTGGCCGCGAATGCTTTCTTCAATGGCCTGCAGGTCGGCATTGAGCGAACTGCGGCGGGTGGCCAAGAGTTGTTCCTGGGTGCGCACATGGCGGGTGATCTCAGGGTCGTTCACGGCGGCCCGCAGGTCGGGGTGCAGCGCCAACTGTGTGGCGCCCATCAGCTCGGCCTGCAGCCGAGCCTCCATGGCGCGCAAGGCCAGGTAACGCTGGCGAATGCTGTCGTATCCCGCACGCGTGGTGGCGTCTTCCAGGCGCATCAGGGGCTGACCTTCCTTGACCACTTCGCCTTCGCGCACCAACACTTCGCGCACGATGCCGCCTTGCAGGTGGGCCACGGTTTTGCGCTTGGTGTCCAGGGATACGGTGGCCGGTGTGGGCACGCCCTCATCCAGCGGCGCCAGGGCCGCCCAAAGCACCAGGGCCACCAGGCCGCCGGCAAGGATCCATACACCCGTGCGGGCGGTGCGGCGGCTTTGGCCGTTGCGGGCGGCACCCTGCCCTTCATCGTCCTGTGCGCCGGAAGCGAGGGATGGGGCTTGCATCTGCATCTTGTTCATATCGGAAACCTGAATCATCAATTGGAGGGTGCTGCCTGCGGACGCAGGGCGCGCAAGACCTCGTCACGGGGGCCTACCAGGCGCACCACGCCGCTTTGCAGCACCAACAGTTGGTCGGCCAAACCGATGGCCGCTGGCCGGTGCGTGACCAGCACCACGGTGCTGCCGGCCTGTTTGAGGCCCAACACTGCGCGGGCCAGAGCGGCCTCGCCGGCATCGTCGAGGTTGGCATTGGGCTCGTCCAGCACCACCAGGGCAGGCTGGCCGTACAAGGCACGGGCCAGGGCCACGCGCTGGCGCTGGCCGCCGGAGAGCAGGCCACCAGCCTCGCCCATGGGCGTGTCGTAGCCCTTCGGGAAACGAAGGATCATTTCATGCAGGCCGGCGGATTTGGCAGCCGCAATGACTTGGTCGGCATCCACCACGCCCATGCGCGCAATATTTTCGGCAATCGACCCATCAAAGAGTTCGATGTCTTGCGGCAGGTAGCCCACATGCGGGCCCAGTTCTTCGCGGTCCCAGGTGTCGATGGGCACGCCGTCGAGCGTGACGGTGCCTTGCGTTTGACCCCAGATGCCCATCATCACCCGCGCCAAGGTGGACTTGCCCGAACCACTGGGGCCCAGGATCACCAGCACCTGCCCGGCGGGCACCTCAAAGCTGACATTCTGAAGAATGGGGGCGGGGCGACCCGGTGCGGTGGCCGTGACCTGATTCACCGCCAGGGCGCCTTGTGGGCGGGTGCGCTTGAGGGCTGGA
>CAMCTE010000263.1 GCA_945878385.1 Azohydromonas lata NBRC 102462
CTACAAGGTCTCGGGTCTGGATGAGCGGCCCAGCCTGGCCGACTTCGACAAGCGGCCGGTGCTGCATGGCGACAACGGCGCGACCATCAAGGCCACCACCGTGATTGCAATGCTCCATTGGCTGGGCATCAAACCCTCGTACTCGCGGCCACGGGTGAGCGACGACAACGCCTTCGTCGAAAGCTTGTTCCGCACCGCCAAGTACCGGCCCGAGTTCCCGGCCAAGGGGTTCAAAACGCTGGACGATGCACGGCAGTGGGCTCGCAGCTTTGTGCACTGGTACAACTTCAATCATCGGCACAGCGGCATCCGCTATGTGAGCCCTGCGCAGCGGCACGCCGGTGAAGACCAAGAGATCCTGGCTCGGCGCCATGCGGTGTACCTGCAGGCGCGAGAGCGCAACCCTTCACGCTGGTCACAACAAACCCGCAACTGGACACCCATCGAGGCCGTGGCCTTGAATCCGGAGCGGGATGTGGTGGTCAACATGGCCGTGCAGTCGGAGTCCAATCAAAAGGTCTCAGCTGCATGATGGACGCGACAAGTACCTTGACATGCTCCGCCATTTCCACCGCATGGGCGTGGTAGTTGCGCCCCACGCAGAAGATGCGGTTGATGGGCAGGCGTTCGCGGCGGCCGCGCACGGGCAGGCTTTGCACGGGTGGAGGGGTCCAGAGGTACTGGGCAGTGGTCATGGGTGATTCTGGTGGGTTCTGGTGGGTTCTGGATTGGCGTGGCGTGATGCGTGGGTTCACCCGCGCACTTCGTAGACGCCGAGCTTGTGGTGCAGCGGTGATTCGTCGGCGATGAAGAGGAAGGCGGGCTCGGTGGCCGAACGGTTGTTCAGCGTCACGGCTTCATAGCCCGGTGTGCAGCAGGTGTCGGCTTCAGCGAGGGTGAAGCGGTGCTCGGTGACGGCCACATCCACCTGGCCTTCGATGGCGTGGAACACCTGTGAGGGTGAGCGCGCCGGCAGGCGCAGCGTTTGACCCGGCCGCAGCATCAGCGCGTAGTAGCCCAGGTTGTTCTGCACGTCGCGCCCGGTGTCGGGGTTCACGTAGGTGACCTGCACGCAGGCCTGGTCGGGCTGGCTTTGAGCCAATGAAACCAAGGCCGCGCGTGCTTCCTGCCAGGGGTAGCGCAGCATGGGGTAGTCGGCGCGGCCGCGCTCGAAGTAGGGCGTGGGCACGATGCCGCCGCGCGCGTACACCTCGTCGCCGCGGCCTTGCCCCACATCTTGGCGCTGGCCTTCCACGGCGTAGGACACTTCGGCGTAGTACATCAGCGGCAAGTCCAGTACATCCAGCCACACCACAGGGTCGGTGCCAGTGTGCTCATGCTCGTGCCACTGGCCGGTGGGTGTGAGGATCAGGTCGCCCCGCTCCATGGGGCACTTTTCGCCGTTGACGGTGGTGGTGGCACCGCGGCCTTCCACGATCATGCGCACCGCGTTGGGCGTGTGGCGGTGGGCCGGTGCCCATTCGCCAGGCAGCAGCAGTTGCATGCCCAGGTACATCGCGGGGCTGGCCTTCATGTTCTCAAGCCCATGCCCGGGGTTGGCCAGCACCAGCACGCGGCGCTCGGCCTTGTGCATGGGGGTGAGCTCGCCTGCCCGCATCAACAAGGGCTTGAGCGTGGCATAGGGCCAGTGGGTGGGCCGCGTGTTGCGGCTGGGCACCTTGGGCGGCAACACCGCGCGCAGGTTGGGCCCCAGCGGCACCCGATTCAGCCGCGCGAGGTCGTCGCGGTAGTCCTGGGGCAGGTCTTCGAGCCGCCCGAGTTCATGCATGGTCATCTCCCTTGTTCAACCCTGCTGCAGGGCTTTGTTCACGTTCCAACCGTACAGACATTCGATGGCGTCGTAGAAGCGATCCTGCGAGCGGCCCTTCCACAGGGCATTGCGCACCAGACGCTCCACGCCGGCGGCATGGTAGAGCCGGCCCATTTCGCGGCCCGAGAGCACGATGCGGGCGGTGCGGGTGACGCGGTTGCGCTGGTACAGCTGCAGGGCCGCGTCCCAGTCGTGGTGGGTGGCATGCAGGGCCTCACCCAGGGTGACCGCGTCTTCCATGGCCATGCAGGCGCCCTGGGCCATGTACTGGGTGGTGGGGTGGGCGGCGTCGCCCAAGAGGGTGGCGCGGCCGAACACCCAGTTGTCGATAGGCTCGCGGTCGGCCGTGGCCCAGCGCTTTGCCGGCGCCTATTTCTCCGATCTCATGGGCCTGTTCGAGCACGGTGACGGCGTAGCCCTGGCGCACAAGGGCCAGGGCTGCGGCCAGACCGCCGATGCCACCTCCGGCGACGATGACGGGCAGATCGGAATTCGGCTTGGTCATGGGAGGCCTTGGTGGTTGAGCAATCAGTATGCCGACGAATCGCGCTGGGGCACCTGCAAACTGCCCGTTCGGCTGGTGCCCGATCAGCCTGAGAGGTCCCAGTCGCAGAGCTTGCCCATTTCGTTGCGCGGCAGGTGGGTGCCCACGCGGATATGCACCGGGCGGGCCGCCGGCACGAACTGCGTGCGGCACCAGGCCTCCAGTTCGGTGCGAAGTTCCTCCACCACGGTGGCGTCTGGCGCAACCGTTGAGGAACCCGCACGCGGCACCACGAAGGCCTTGAGGCGGGCCGTGCCGGTGGCAGCGGTGCTGGCCTGACCCTGCAGCCGAACCGAGGCTTCGGCCACCCGCGGGTGGCCGCACAGGCGCCGCGCCACTTCGGTGGGGTCCACATTCACGCCGCCCACCTGCACCACACCGTCGCGTCGGCCTGTCGGGGTGAAGTGGCGCGGCCCCCGCCATTCCAACCGGTCGGGCGTGGCCACAGCAGGGCCGGTACGGCCATGGGCCTCCAGCCGCTGCAGCAGGGCTGGCGCCTCATCGTCGGCTTGTTCCTGCGGGGTCACCCGCTGCCAGTAGGGCTGCAACTCAACAGGCTGGGTGGGGTCTTCACGCCAACCCACCCCCGCGGTTTCCGTACTGCCGTACACCTCCACCCACCGTGCCAGGCCCGCCGCCTGCGCAGCTTGGGCCACGGGCAGAGGGCAGGGCGCGGTGGAACTGACACCGGTCACCCCTGAAGGCCACGACCCAGCACCACGCACTGCCAGTGCCCACCAATCGGGGAAGGCCACCAGGAGGTCACCCGGCTGCAAGCGCTGGCGCACCAGGGCCGGGCTTTCCTGCACCGCGTCCACCACCGCACGGGCTT
>CAMCTE010000264.1 GCA_945878385.1 Azohydromonas lata NBRC 102462
CATCGGTTTTGGGGCCTTGGTGTTGCTCACGGCATGGGGCGGCTGGGTGGATTGGCGCGCCTGAACACCAGGTCCCATACGCCGTGGCCCAGGCGCAGGCCGCGCTGCTCGAACTTGGTCAGCGGCCGGTACTCGGGGCGCGGAGCATAGCCTCCGTGCTCGGTGCCAGCCGTGTTCACCAACGCAGGCTCGGCGCTCAACACCTCCAGCATCTGCTGCGCATAGGGCTGCCAGTCGGTGGCGCAATGCAGCACGCCGCCCGGCGCCAGGCGTGACGCCAGCAGCGCCACCAAAGGCGGCTGTATCAGCCTGCGTTTGTGGTGGCGCTTCTTGTGCCAAGGGTCGGGAAAGAAGACATGCAAGCCGGCCAGCGAATCGGGTGCGACCATGCGCTCCAGCACCTCCACCGCGTCGTGTTGCAGGATGCGGATGTTGGCAATGTCGCCCTCTCCGATGAGCTTGAGCAAGGCCCCCACCCCAGGTTCGTGCACCTCCACGCCGATGAAGTCCACCTCGGGCCGCGAGCGAGCAATGGCCGCCGTGGCCTGCCCCATGCCGAAGCCGATCTCCAAGATGCGCGGGGCCTCGCGCCCGAAGAGACCTCCCCAATCCTGCGGTTCAGCGCTGTAGGGCAGAACAAAGCGCGGCCCCAGGTCCTGCAGGGCGCGCACCTGCCCCGTGCCCATGCGTCCGGCCCGCACCACGAAACTGCGGATGCGCCGCGCAGGCGCAGCGGCCCCGTGTGGCGGGTCTTGGTCCTGCTCGGAAGGGGGTATCAGGGCATCATCGTTCATCCCCGAATTGTCGCGCGCTGCGGTATGCTCAGCGCTGCACCTGTGTGCGGGCGTAGTTCAATGGTAGAACTTCTGCTTCCCAAGCAGATAGCGTGGGTTCGATTCCCATCGCCCGCTCCACTTCATCGCGTCATCTGAGCGCCGCATCAGTTGCGCAAGTGGCACGCCACCACGTGCCCGCCCCCCACATCCTTGAGCTCCGGCCGCTGGCTGTCGCACAGTCCCTTTTGCGCAATCGGGCACCGCGTGTGGAAGTGGCAGCCCTCGGGTGGGTTGATCGGGCTGGGCACATCGCCCTGCAGCACGATGCGCTGGCGCTTCACGCTGGGGTCGGGCACGGGCACCGCCGCCAAGAGTGATTCGGTGTAGGGGTGGCGCGGGCGCGCATACAGTTCACGCGCATCGGCCATCTCCACGATGCGGCCCAGGTACATCACGGCCACGCGATTGCTGGCGTGCTCCACCACCGACAGGTCATGTGCGATGAACACATAGGTCAGGCCCAGTTGTTCCTGCAGGTCTTGCAGCAGGTTGATCACCTGCGCCTGGATGGACACATCCAGGGCCGACACCGCCTCGTCGCACACGATCAGCCTGGGCTGCACCGCCAAGGCGCGCGCAATGCCGATGCGCTGGCGCTGGCCCCCTGAGAACTCATGCGGGTAGCGCCGCATCTGGTCCTTGGACAGGCCCACCATCTGCAGCAACTCGGCCACCCGATCAGCCACTTCCGCGCGGCCCTGTGCCAGGCCGTGGATCACCAGGCCTTCGCCCACGATGGCGCCCACCGTCATGCGCGGGTTCAAGGACGCGAATGGGTCTTGGAAGATGATCTGCATCTGACGGGCCAGGGCGCGCAGTTCGGCACGGTTGGCCGTGGTCACATCCTGCCCGTCGAACAGCACCTGCCCGGCCGTGGGCTCGATCAGGCGCAGGATGCAGCGGCCCATCGTGCTCTTGCCACAACCCGATTCGCCCACCACGCCCAGGGTCTGCCCGGCCTGCAGGTCAAACGACACGCCATCCACCGCATGCACCTGCGCGGTGGTGCGGCGCAACAGGCCGCTGCGCACCGGAAAGCGCTTCACCAGGTGGCGCACCTGAAGCAGGGGCCCCCCACTCATTGCACCACCTCGTCCAGCGCACAGGCCACCCGATGCCCCGGCGCTACTTCGCGCAACACGGGCGTGGCCGCGGTGCACTCGGCCCGCACATGCCGGCATCGCGAGGCAAAGCGGCAACCAGGCCCCGGCTCGATCAGCTTGGGCACCGTGCCCGGAATGGCCTCCAGCCGCACCTTGTGCTCCAAGGCCGAAGAGCCGATGCGCGGGATGGAACGGATCAGGCCCCGCGTGTAGGGGTGCCGAGGCCGGGCGAACAGGTCGCCCACGGCGGCCTCCTCCACGACCTGTCCCGCATACATCACCACCACGCGCTGCGCCACTTCGGCCACCACACCCATCGCATGGGTGATCAGCATGATGGCCATGCCCATCTCGGCCTTCAATTCGGCCAGCAAGTCCAGTATCTGCGCCTGGATCGTCACATCCAGCGCGGTGGTGGGCTCATCCGCAATCAAGAGCTGCGGCTTGCAGGCCAGCGCGATGGCAATCATCACCCGCTGGCGCATCCCGCCGGAAAACTGGTGCGGGTAGTCGTGCACCCGCCGCTCAGGCGTGGGAATGCGCACCAGGCGCAGCATCTCCACTGCGCGGTCCAGGGCATCGCGCTGGCTCAAGCCTTCGTGCAGGCGCAGGCTCTCGGCAATCTGGTCACCCACGGTGAACACCGGATTCAGGCTGGTCATGGGCTCCTGGAAGATCATAGCGATCTCCTTGGCGCGGATGGCCTGCATCTCCCGCGGCTCCAGGGGCACGATGTCGCGGCCCTTCCACAGCAGTTGCCCCGCCACGATGCGCCCCGGCGGCATGTCGATGAGCTTCATCACCGTCTTGGCCGTCACGCTCTTGCCGCAGCCCGATTCGCCCACCACGCACACCGTCTGGCCGGCGTGGATGCGCAGGTCCACACCGTCCACCGCATGCAGCCAACCGTCGTCGGTACGGAAGTGCGTCTTCAGGCCGCGGATGTCCAGCAAGGGCTCGGCGCCCATCGCTGCGTTGAGTTCTCCAACCATCACAACACCCGCCTCGGGTCCAGCGCGTCGCGCAGGCCGTCGCCGATGAAGTTGATCGTCAGCACCGTCAGGAAGATGGCGATGCCGGGGAACAGCGCCCAGTGCACGGCAATGTCCAGGTAGTCGCGCCCGTCGTACAGGATGCGGCCCCAGGTGGGAATGTCCGGCGGGAAGCCCAGGCCCAGGAAGGACAGGGTGCTCTCGGCAATGATGGCCGCGGCCACATCGATGGTGGCCGCCACGATCACCGGCCCCA
>CAMCTE010000265.1 GCA_945878385.1 Azohydromonas lata NBRC 102462
GCTTGGTGAATGTGGTGGTGTGATGCAGCCCAAGGCGTCGGCGCAGCCTGCTCCCCAACTGGCGCGGCGCGTGGTGCTGCGCCGCGGCTTGGGATGCGCGGTCCTGCCCTTCACAGGAACGGGACTGGTGCGCGGTGCCCTGGCGGTGCTGGGCACCGCCCCGTTGCTGGTGGCCTGTGGCTTCAAGCTGCGCGGCGCCACCTCGCTGGGTTTTGCTCGTCTGCATTTGGCGGGCGCGCCGCCCACGACTCCCCTGGGGCAGGAGTTGCGCCGTCAGCTTGGTGGACTCGTGCAGTTGATGGCGCAAGCCGAACAGGCCCAGGTGGTGATGCGCATTGAAGGGGCCCAGCGCGAAAAGCTGGTGACCGGCCTGACCTCGGCCGGCCTGGTGCGCGAACTGGTGCTGCGCCTGCGGCTGCGTTTTTCACTGGCCACGCCACAGGGGCGTGTGCTGATCGACGGCACCGAGTTGGTCCTGCAGCGCGACATGTCCACCAACGAGAGCGCGGCCCTGGCCAAGGCCCGCGAGGAGGAAGAAATCTTTCGGGTGTTGGAGCGTGACGCGGTGCTGCAGATGGTGCGGCGGCTTGAATCGGTGGTGCTGCCTGCAGGAACTGCGGGCGCGATGTCTGGGGTTGGCGATGGTGTGGCCGGCAGTGCTGCCGGCCGTGCGGTCGGTGCACCGACCGCCGGAGGCCGCTGACCATGCAACTGCGCCCCGATCAACTGGCGGCCCACTTGGCCCAGCTGGAGAAGGCCGGCAGTGCCGTGCGCCCGCTGTATGTGATCCACGGCGACGATGCGCTGTTGACCCAGGAAGCCGGTGATGCGGTACGCCAGGCCGCGCGCGCGGCCGGTTGCAGCGAGCGCCAGGCCCACACGGTCAGTGGCGCGCACTTCGACTGGAGCGCCGTGCTGGCCAGCGCGCGGGCGATGAGCCTGTTCGCGCAGCGGCAACTGATCGAAATCCGCATTCCATCGGGCAAGCCAGGCAAGGAAGGTTCGCAGGCCTTGCAGCAATACTGCCAGGCGCTCAGCGAGGATGTGTGCACCATCGTGTTTCTGCCGCGGTTGGGGCGCGAGCAACTCAACAGTTCTTGGTTTACCGCCCTGGATGCGGCGGGTGTGAGCATCCGCATTGATTCAGTGGAGCGCAAAGACCTGCCCGCCTGGATGGCGCGGCGCCTGGCGCAGCAGGGCCTGGATGTGGGGCAGGGCGAGGACGCCCAGCGCATCCTGTCTTTTCTGGCCGACCGGGTGGAAGGCAACCTGCTGGCCGCCCACCAGGAAATTCAGAAGCTGGCGCTGCTGCACCCTCCGGGCACCTTGAGCTGGGCTCAGGTGGAAGATGCGGTGGTCAATGTGGCCCGCTACGATGTGTTCAAGCTTTCCGAGGCGGTGCTGGCCTGCCAGGCCGCGCGGGCGCAGCGCATGCTGCAGGGCCTGCAGGCAGCTGGCGAAGCGCCGGTGCTGGTGCACTGGACACTGGCCGAAGACCTGCGTGCGCTGTGGCGCGTGAAGGACGCGATGCAGCAGGGCAAGCCTTTGCCTGTGGCCCTGCGTGAACAGCGCGTGTGGGGCCTCAAGGAGCGTTTGTTCGAACGCGTGGCGCCCAGGGTGTCGGCAGACGAACTGGCGGCCCTGGTGCAGGCAGCCAGCATCGTGGACGGCGTGGTCAAGGGCCTGCGGGACCCGGGCTGGCCAGGTGACCCTTGGCAGGCCTTGGAGCGCCTGATGGCTCAGGCGCTGGCCTGTTTCAAGCCGGTTTACGCGCCCGCGCGATGAGGAAGTCGGTGGCCTGCAGCGCGCGTTCGTTGCTGCCGGCCATGGAGCCCGCCGTCAGGAAGCGGCCGGCAATACCCAAGGCGGGTACGCCTTCCAGCCCGTAAGCCTGCGACAACTGCTGGCTCTGCTTGACCTTGGAGGCCGCGCCGAAGGCGTTGTAGGCCTCGGTGAACTTCTGTTTGTCCACGCCCTGTTCGGCCACGAAGGCGGCGATGTCGTCGAACTTGTCCAGGCGGCGGCGCTGCACATGAAGGGCGGCGAACACGCGCTTGTGCACGGTGGGCAACTGCCCCAGGGCTTCCAGCGCGAAGAACATGCGGGCATGTGCTTCATGCAAGGCGCCGAAGACGACGGGCATGCGGCGGAAGACCACATCGGCGGGCAGCTTGGCGGCCCAGGCCTCCAGTGCAGGTTCCAGTGCATGGCAGTGCGGGCAGCCGTACCAGAAGAACTCCACCACATCGACCTTGCCGTGGCCGGGCACGGGGGCGGGAGCGCCCAGGCGGCGGTAGTCTTTGCCTTCAACGAAGGGAGCGCCCTGCGCGAGTGCGGGGTTGAGCCAGGCGGCACCGGCGGCCGATGCGAGGGCCCGTGAGGCCCATGAGGCCCATGAAGCCCGGGTGGAGTGGTCGAGAAATTCGCGTCGTTTCATAGTGATTCCTGGTTCTTCATGCTGCCGGCCGCGGAAGGCGCGTGAACGCGCGCACCCGCCGGTTCAAGGCGTGGCGCTGCGCTCCACCCTCACCAAGCTGACCTCGATGCCGGCGCCCTGCAGACGATCCATAGGACCCTGGGTTTCCTCGCGAGTTTCATAAGGGCCCACGCGAACCCGAAAAACTGGGCGTCCGCCCTGCTCACGCTCGGAAATTCGGGCGGAGAAGCCGAGCATGGCCAACCGCGCACGCTGCTGCTCGGCGTCTTCGGCCTTGCTGAAGGCACCCGCCTGAATGAACAAGCCAGTGACCTCCGGGCGTGCATCCAGGGGCGCAGCCCGTGTGCCAGGGGTTGCCGCGGTGGCAGGCCCGGTTGAAGACCCGGTGGAGGGCCCGGCGGAGGGCACAGTCGTGGCGCCGGAAGCAGCACCTGCGGCGCTGGGCGCCGATGCCGCGTCAGCCGATACGCCCGCAGCCGGAGCACTGGGCGCGGGTACGCCGGCCTTGCCCGCCAGCGGCGCGTTGGGGTTCCAGTTCTTGTTGCGTTCGGCTTCGGCCGTGTCCTGGTCGGCGGTGCGCTGGGGCAATTTGTCGATGAAGGGTACGGGCACCTTGCTGACATACAAGGCCACACCCAGGGCCACGCCCAGGCCGATCAGCAGCCCCACGATCAGGCCGCCCAGTGTGCCGCCGGTTTGGTGGTGCAGGCGCCGAGCTTTCATACGGGCTCCTGGGCTTGCGCCTG
>CAMCTE010000266.1 GCA_945878385.1 Azohydromonas lata NBRC 102462
CCACCAGGTCTTCCAGCATGTCCTTGTCGTCGGCCAGCAGGCTGGGGTCGATGGTCACGCGCTTGACATCGTGCTTGCAGGTCATGACGACCTTGACCAGCCCGGCGCCGGACTGACCCTCCACCTCCAGCAGCGCCAGCTCGTCCTGCGCGCGTTTGAGGTTGTCCTGCATCGCCTGGGCCTGCTTCATCAGACCGGCGAGTTGACCCTTCATCATCGTGTGTGGCTCCGTGAAATCAATGGATGGACCAGCCGCTCAAGGGCTGGGGGGTTTGCATCAGGGCTCGATCGCCCTGACCGAGCCGGGCACCAAGCGTGCGCCCGGAAATTGCGACAGCAACTCTTGCACCAGCGGGTCCTGTCGGATGACGGCTTCAGCCTGGGCCTGGCGCCGTTCACGCCGGCGAGACTCGCGCAACCCGACGCTGTCCTGGACCTCGCCCACGGCAAGCAAAACGCGCCAGGGCTGTTGGGTAACCTTGCGCAGGGCCTCGGTGAGTTTGGCAGCCAGGGCCTCGGAGGCCAGGGACTCGCTGCGCACGCGCAGGTGGACGGCCTGAGCCTGCTCATCCAATTCGACGCATTGAGCCTGCAGCGCCAACTCACGGACCAGGGCCGTCACCGCCTGCGCCTCCACCAGTGCCTGCACCCAGGCACACCAGCGGTTCATCAGGGCTGCACTGGCTTCATCGGTGGGTTGCGGAGTCTGGAGTGCTGGCGGAGATTCAAGCCGAGCCTCCTGCGGGGGCTCTGCCACCTCGGGCACGGGCCTGGGCGCCGCAGGCCTGGGCGGCGGTCGCACTTCCGTGCGCGCAGGTCTTTGGGCAGTAGCCACCAACGCTTGAGGCGCAGCGCGTGGCTCGCCCTCGGCCACAGGCACCCGGGTGAAGGCCAAGTAACGCCAGGCAACCATCAGCAGGGCGGCATGCTCGTCTGGCGCCAGGCCCAGTTCGGGCCGCGCGGCCAGCAGCATCGAGTACAGCAGTTGCACCTCTTGCGCGTCCCACTGCGGCGCCAGGGCGCGCCAGGGCTCTTCGTCGGCCTGGGTCAGCGTGCCCGGCAGCATCTGCTCCAGCGCGATCGACTGGAGCGCCTGCACCATGGAATCCAGCGCCGCCGCAGCCGATTGGCCGCTCTCCCGCAGTGCCTGCACGGCCGCGAAAATGCCCGCCGCATCCTTGGAAGCCAAAGCCTGCAGCCATTGCACGGCATGACCCTCATCGGCCACGCCGATCATCGCGCGCACCGCCGCCGCTTCCAGCCGGCCTTGCCCGTAGGCCAGGGCCTGGTCCGTCAGCGAAAGCGCGTCGCGCATCGAACCCCGCGCCGCGCGCCCCAGCACGGCCAGGGCAGCGTCTTCGTAGGGCATGCCCTCGGCCTGCAGCACGGTGGCCAGGTGCTCCTGCACCACCTCCGGCGCCATGGGCCGCAGGTTGAACTGCAGGCAGCGGCTGAGCACGGTGGGCAGCATCTTGTCCGGGTCGGTGGTGGCCAGCACAAACTTCAGATAGTCCGGCGGTTCCTCCAGGGTCTTGAGCAGGGCGTTGAAGCTCTCCTTGGTGAGCTGGTGCGCCTCGTCGATCATGAAGACCTTGAAGCGGCCCATGGTCGGCTTGTAGGCCGCGCGTTCCAGCAAATCACGGATCTCATCGATGCCCCGATTGCTGGCTGCGTCCAGCTCGACATAGTCGACATAGCGGTCGGCATCGATTTCGGTGCAGGCGGTGCACCGCCCGCAGGGGTGTGCGGTCACCCCACCTTGTCCGTCGGGCCCGGTGCAGTTCAGGCTTTTGGCCAGGATGCGAGACACCGTGGTCTTGCCGATGCCGCGGGTACCAGTGAACAGGTAGGCATGGTGCAGCCGCCCGGTGGTCAGTGCCGAGCCCAGCGCACGCACCACGGCTTCCTGCCCTACCATCTGATCGAAGGTTCGAGGGCGGTACTTTCGGGCGAGCACGACATAGGCCATCAAGGGATTCTATGTGGCGGTGCCCGATAATCCGGGGATGACTGCTGCTGCCGCCCCGGGCTCCCCAGCCCCCCAAGATTCCGCCCCCACCGTTCCGCTGACCTACGAGCAAGCCGGCGTCAACTACGACCTCATCGACCCGCTCAAGATTGCCGCACAGCGCGCGGCGGCCGCCACCGCGGGGCACCTGCGCGGCCATGGTTTTGCCGAAGTGCCCGCCTCCCGCGGCGAGTCGGCCTATGTGGTGGACGTAGGCCCGTTCTACTTGGCCAGCATCGTCGAATGCCTGGGCTCCAAAGCCCTGGTGGCCGATGAAATGCACCACTTGACCGGGCGCAGCTGGTACGAAGGCATCGCACAGGACACGATTGCCATGGCGGTGAACGATTTGATCACCGTGGGCGCCACCCCGCTGGTGGTACAGGCCTACTGGGCGGCCGGTGGCAGTGACTGGTTCGGCGACGCACAACGGGCACAGGCACTGGTGGCAGGCTGGAAGAAGGCCTGCGACATCTGCGGCGTGGCCTGGGGAGGCGGCGAAACCCCTGCGCTGGCCGGCATTGTGGAAGGCGGGCGCATCGACCTGGCCGCCTCCTGCACCGGCATCGTCAGCCCCAAAAGCCGGCTGAGTGTGGGCGACCGCCTGGAGCCGGGCAATGCGATCGTGATCCTGGCCTCCAGCGGCATCCATGCCAACGGGCTGAGCCTGGCGCGCAAACTCGTGGAGCGGTTGCCCCAGGGATACCTCACCCCGCTGGACGATGGCAGCACCTACGGCCAGGCGCTGCTGGCGCCCACCGTGTTGTATTCACCGGTCAGCGAGCGGCTGGCACAGGCGGGCATTCAGCCCCGCTACTGCGTGAATGTCACCGGACACGGCTGGCGCAAACTGTTGCGACACCCAGGGGCGTTCACCTACCGCATCCACACCGTGCCGCCGGTACCCCCGGTGCTGCGCTTCATGCAGCAGCACGCGGGCTTGGACGACCACGAAGCCTATTCCACGCTGAACATGGGGGCGGGCTTCGCCTATTTCGTGGGCGCCCAGGAGGCCGAACGGACCGTGGAGGTGGCACGCGCCTGCGGCATCGACGCCTGGGTGGCCGGAGCGGTGGAAAACGGGCCCAAGCAACTGCTGGTGGAACCCCTGGGCCTGCGCTACAGCGCCGACGATCTGCAACTGCGCTGATCCTGGTCTATG
>CAMCTE010000267.1 GCA_945878385.1 Azohydromonas lata NBRC 102462
GGCGGTGGAACTGGGCCTGATGCGCCGTGTGCCGCAGCAGTACCTGGTGGACGCACACCACTGGTTGATCCTGCATGGGCGCTATGTGTGCCAGGCGCGCGCGCCCAAGTGCAGTGAATGCGCGGTGCGCGAATGCTGCGACACGGGGCGCAAGCGGCGTTGAAGCGCACCGCACCCTGCCTACAATCGAAGGTTTTGCCGCCTGCCCCGACATGCCCAAGCTTGAAGACCTGGCCCGCCGTGTGGAGCACCTGTTGGTGCGCCACGCGGAGTTGCAGCGCACGCAACAACTGCTGCAGCAACAGGTGCAGGACCTCAGCGCCGAGCGCGACGCCTTGCGCAACCGCTTGAGCACCGCGCGGGCGCGGCTGGACACCCTGATTTCGCGCGTACCCGCCGGCACGCTGGGCGACGCGGGTGCGGCCATGGGCAGTGGCGCTGGTGCCGACCAAAGCCCGCGCGGAGGTGACGAATGAAGCAAGTGGAAGTCACCATCCTGGGGCAGAGCTACCTGCTGGCCTGCCCCGACGACGGCGAGGAAGCCTTGCTGCAGGCGGTGGCCACCGTGGACCGCGAAATGAGCGCCATCCGCGATGCGGGCAAGGTAAAGGCACGCGAACGGATGGCGGTGCTGGCGGCCTTGAATTTGGCCTATCGACTGGCCGAGCGTGACATTTCGTCGGCCGCCCAGGCCGGCTCTGGTTCATTGCCCGGCGGCCAAGGTGCGGCCCTCGGGCCCACCGGGGCCGGGGCGGCTGGTGCGAATGATGGCGACATCGGCCACATCGACCTGGATGGCCTCATTGCGCGCCTGGACGAGGTGCTGGCCGAGGACGGCCGGCTGCTGTAGCGGCGTACACTGCGCCCGTCCGCCGCTTCCGCGCAGGTTTCATATTTCCTTGAACCGATGCTCTTTTGAGCCCGGGCTTGGAACATCGTCGGGCTGGCGTGATCGTCTCGCGTCAGATGAACCCGATGCCCGACTGACCTCGCCCACCTGAATCCCCTGGGTTCAGGAATGCGGCCTGTGGTTGGCGGCGGACACCTACACACCCATGGACCTGCTGCTGGCTGCTGAACTGTTGGTGCTGGGTGGCTGCATTGGCTTCCTGGCCGGCCTGCTGGGCATTGGCGGGGGCATGCTGATGGTGCCCTTCCTCACCATCATCCTGGGCAACCGCGGGGTGCCCTCGGACCTGGCCTTCAAGATGGCCATTGCCACCTCGATGGCCACCATCCTGTTCACCTCCATCTCCAGCGTGCGCGCACACCACAAGCGTGGCGCGGTGCGTTGGGACATCGTGCGCGGCATGGCCCCGGGCATCGTCACGGGCGGCCTGATCGCGGGGGCCGGCATCTTCTCCCTGGTGCGCGGGCAGGCCCTGGTGCTGCTGTTCGTAGCCTTCCTCACTTTTTCGGCCACGCAGATGCTGCTGGACCGCAAGCCCAAGCCCACCCGCACGCTGCCGGGTTTGATGGGTCAATCGGCCGCGGGAACTGGCATCGGGCTGCTGTCTGGCCTGGTGGGCGCAGGCGGCGCTTTCGCCTCAGCGCCCTTCATGACTTGGTGCAATGTACCCATCCACCAGGTGGTGGCCACGGCTTCGGCTTTGGGCTTTCCGATCGCCTTGGCCAACACGGCTGGCTACCTCTTGGGCAGCTGGAACATGGCGCCGCCCCTGCCCGGCGCCTTTGGCGTGCTGTACCTGCCGGCCTTGGCGGTGATTGCCACGGGCAGCATGGCGGTGGCACCCTGGGGGGCGCGGGCCGCACACGCCTTGAATGTGAAGCAGCTCAAGCGGGTATTTGCGCTGCTGCTGTACGGCCTTGCGGCCTACATGCTGATGCGGGCCATGCAGGGTTGACAGCCTGCGGTGCACACCAGACGCGCACTGAACATCTACCCAGAGCGCGCCCGTCAGGCCGCCGGCGGGGCCAAGGGCACGCGGGCCAGGACCGAACACCCCTGCCCCATGGCCAGGGCTTCCTCCAAGGCCTGTTCGGCCGCTTCCATCAATGCCTCGGGTTGATCGGCCGTCAAGGGGTAGGCCGACACGCCGATGAACAGTTCCACCGCCTGCGCCACATCGCCCTGCAGCGCCACTTGCGTGGCTGCTTGCCTGCGCAGCGATTCCGCACGGGCGAAGGCCGGTGTGAGCTGCGCGCCGGACAGCAGAATACCGAAACGCCGCTCGCCGATTTGCGCCACCGTGTCCATGGCACGGGTACCGGACGACAACTGGCGCGCCAGCAGGCCGGCCACCGCTTGTTCGGTGGCAGGTTCCAGCCCTTGCCCTCCGATGCTCAACAACAGGAGGGCAAAACTGCGCTGCTCCCGGCGTGAAAGATCGACCTCGCGCTTGAGTTGCTGGGCAAAGCGCTGCGCCGCCCAGGTCAGGGAAGCCTGGCTGGCGGCCAGCCCCGATTCCTCGGGCAACTGGCCACGCAACTGTGCAATGAGCAACTGCTGCGCCTGAATCTGTCGCTGGGCCTGGGCCAGCAGTTGGTCGGCGCGGGCGGCAAAGCCCAGGTCTACCCAGACCACCAACAGCCAGGTGGTGGGGTCGCCCATACCGGGGCTCGGCTCGCCCGTAACAGGCCCCGGCGCCGCGGAAGGCGTACGAGAAGGAGACTGCAGCGCCATGCGCCAGGCCCGCCAGTCCAGCGCGGTGTGGGAATCGTCTTCGTCACAGGTTTCGATACGGTGGACTTCGGCCGCAGGAACCCCTTGCCGCAAGGCGCGTAGGTCGGCCAGGCGGAGGATGGAGGCTTGGGTAGGGTCGAAGTGATCGGCATCGGTTTGGCCGGCCTCCAGATGAGAGGATGCGCCGCGCGTCAATGGCGTGATGCTTTCAGCTTGAGGCGGTGTGGCCAGTGGGCGCGACAGGCGCGACAAGCGCGTGTCGGCCATGGGCACAGCCCCCGACCACCGGACATAGGACAGCGAGGGCGCCGCCTTGAGCACCCAGCCCACGGCCGGGTGGCCCTCCAGGGCCTGGAGCAGGCTGGGCAGTGGCGGCGGGGTATCGGCGGGCGCTGTATTCACGACGGTGGAATTGTGCGTTGGCGCGGCGGCGGCCGGCCCTTGCATTGCTGGCTGCGAAACCTGATAGAATCATGGGCTTTTCCGAACAACCTCCAACTTTTAGA
>CAMCTE010000268.1 GCA_945878385.1 Azohydromonas lata NBRC 102462
GTGACGGGCATCGATCTGGCGCTCAAGCCGCTGCGCGTGGCGCAACTGCATGCACTGGAAGCCGGTGTTCAGAATGTGCAGTACCGCGAAGTGGCCGCCGAGGCGCTGGCCGCCGAGCAGCCCGGCACCTTCGATGTGGTCACCTGCATGGAAATGCTCGAGCATGTGCCCGACCCCGCTTCGGTGGTGCAGGCCTGTGCGCAGTTGGCCAAGCCCGGCGGCTGGGTGTTTTTCTCCACGCTCAACCGCAACCCCAAGAGCTTCCTGTTTGCCATCGTGGGTGCGGAATATGTGCTCAAGCTGCTGCCCAAGGGCACGCACGAATACGCCAAGTTCATCCGGCCCAGCGAACTCACCCGTTGGGCACGCGAAGC
The DNA here is from genome assembly GCA_945878385.1 of Azohydromonas lata NBRC 102462. GTDB lineage: Bacteria > Pseudomonadota > Gammaproteobacteria > Burkholderiales > Burkholderiaceae_C > RFTU01. The sequence continues at coordinate 375 of CAMCTE010000268.1, forward strand.
CGGCCTGGCGCCGCAGGGCATGAAGGGCATGGAATACAACCCGCTGACGCGGCGGTATTGGCTGTCGGGGGACACCAGCGTGAACTATCTGGTGGCCTGCCGCAAGCCGGCGTGAGCCGCCCTGCTGGCCTGACCCATGCAGCCCTTCGACATCGACGCCATCCTCTTCGACCTGGACGGCACGCTCATCGACAGCGCGCCCGACCTGGCCGGCACCGCCAACGACATGCGTGCGGCGCGCGGCCTGCCGCCCATGCCCTACGAGGCCCTGCGCCGCATGGTGGGCTCGGGCGCCCGCGGCATGATGGGCGTGGCCTTTGAGGTTGTGCCCGGGCATGAGCAATTCGAAACCTTGCGAGACGAATTTCTGGCCCGCTACCAACAGCGCCTCTTGCGCGAAACGCGGGTCTTCGATGAGGTGGTGTCTTTGATCGGCGGGCTGAACCAGCGCGGCCTGCCCTGGGGCATCGTCACCAACAAGGCCGAGCGCTTTGGCAAGCCCGTGATCGAAGGGTTGGACTTGCACCGCCACACGGAAGTGCATGTGTTCGGCGACACCACGCCCCACGCCAAGCCCCACCCCGAACCGTTGCTGGAAGCCGCGCGCCGGCTGCAGGTGGACCCGCAGCGTTGCGTCTATGTGGGTGACGACCTGCGCGACATCCAGGCCGGCAAGGCTGCCGGCATGCGTACACTGGCTGCGGCTTGGGGTTACCTGGGCGCGGCCGCGCCGATCGAGGATTGGGGCGCTGATGCCATCGTGCACGAACCCGCGAGCATCCTGAACTGGCTTTGAGGAGAGCACCATGACCACCACCACCTTGAACTTCGAACAGTTCCGCGCCTTGATGATGGCCGCCGGATGCGACGAGGTGCTCGAGCGTGAATGGGCGCCGGGCACCGCCATCGACACCCACACGCACCCGTTCCTGGTCAACGCACTGTTGATTCGCGGCCGGATGTGGTTGGCCGAAAGTGACGGCGCCGAGCGCCTTCTGCAGGCAGGCGACACCTTTTCCCTGGCGGCTGAGGTTCCTCACCGCGAGCGCTATTGCGCCGAGCAGGGGGCCACCTATTGGGTGGCGCGCAAGCATGCGGGCTCGGCCGCAAAGGCGTAAACTCGAGCACTTGGGGCTGCACCGGTTTCGACGCGGGTTCGGACACGCAGCAGGGCATGTCGAGGTTCTGTTACCTCGTAAAACCGCAGAAAACAAACTAACTGCAAACGACGAACGTTTCGCACTCGCCGCTTAAACACCGGTGAGCCTTGCAACGGTTGGCCTATGGGCCGGGCCAGGGGGGCGCAAGCTGTCCTGGCTGCAAGGGAATTTACATAGGCTGGCTGCCACCGGTGCACCTTCGGTGGCGGCGAGACTCAAGGGTGCTGGCGTCTTGAGCAGCGTGCCGCTGCGCGGCTCAGGGGGCGAGACTCAAACCAGACGGCTACACATGTAGAACTGCGCGGGAATGGCTTGCGGACGGGGGTTCAATTCCCCCCAGCTCCACCAATCACGAACTGCCAATCACAAACGGCTAACCACAAACGGCTAACCACAAACGGCCAACGGCCCTCACAGTTGGCTGGCGACCGATGTGTGCATAAAGCAATGTTCATCGTGCTCGTCGCGTCGGTGTGGAGTGTTTGCCAAAACTTGGCAAGCGTGACCGTTCCAGCGCTGTGGCCGATCTGACCATGGCGTCACCTCGCCACCCTACTTGGCAATTCCCAAAAACACCGCCAATCAGCGCTCCACCTGCACCATCACGTCATCTTCCACCCGCCCGAAGGCAGGCCCCAGCTTGGTTCGGCGCACCGTGATGGCCTTGTCCACCATCACCTTGAAGAGGTCGGTTTGAATGACGAGGGCAGGGCGCGGTTTACCGAAGTCGCTTGGCGCGGCGATGGTGACCAGCGAGCCCCGCATCAGGCCGTCCAGCCTTCCATGTCGTTCATGGCCTCGCCCGCTAAGGCCTCGAGTGCCGCCGCTGAACGCGGGTGTTGACGGGTGTGCCGGCCATGGCGAAATCAACGGCTTCATCCCATCACTCCCCCGCTCACTGCTGGGCTTCACTACCACGCCCACGCCAATCTCACGCAGTTCAGAAAGCAGAATGTTGCGGCAATGCCCCGGGCTTTTGAGCCAGCCGGCCACCAGTAAAGCCAGCCATCACTCCCAGTTGGCTTCGGAATCCAGATGCCGCGCCAACTCCATGGCATCGTGCAGCACACGTCCGATCACGACTAAGCCGGGTTCAGTGCGGTACATCAGGAAGTGCCGAGGCCTGCGCACGAACTCCACACCGGGGCCGTTGTGCAACCTGCTCAGCCGCAGGTGCCACGACCGCACACCCGCGCCAAGTTCAGGCCGTGCGATGCTGCCCGGCCTGTCCGGGTTGCTGGCGACGTCGCGCAGCGCAGCCACGACCAGGCGCTCATAGCGAAGTCGGGCTGTCTCGCCGAACTGCTGATGTGTCCAAGCCAAGATGCCCAGGACGTCAACCTGAGCGGCTTCCGACAGCCGATAGCGGACCATCAACTCGCGGACTTGGCGCCCTGGGCGGCACGACGCCCCAACTGCCCGATGAAGTCTTCAAGCTGTTCATCTGCCACATCCACGTACCGACCGGCGGCCAAATCAGCCCAGCCCTGACGCGCAGCCTGTTTGAGGGCTTTGAGCTTGGCCTCTTCGAGACGCTCCCGCTCCTCGATGAGCCGAAGGCCTTCGCGCAGAACCTCGCTGGCGTTCTGATAGCGCCCAGACTGAACG
>CAMCTE010000269.1 GCA_945878385.1 Azohydromonas lata NBRC 102462
CCTGCCTCAACGACGAGCCTCAGTGGATCACCGCATTGGCCGCCATCGCGATGCAACACCTGCAGGGCTGGCCGGTTCAGGCCGGCGCCGCCGACACGCCTGCCGCCCAACAGGAACGCGCCGTCCAGCGTGATCACGCCCTGGCCCTGGGCGCCAAGGACTGATGGCGCGCGGGAAAGCACCGGCTGGCGCAGACGATTCGCGCGCCACCACACCCGCCGAGAAGCCGCGTTGCCGCCTGGACAAATGGCTCTGGGCCGCACGGTTCTTCAAAACGAGGGCTTTGGCCATGGAGGCCATCGACCGGGGTCGCATCCTCGTGGGTGGCCATGCCGCCAAGCCTTCGCGGGATTTGCAGTTGAACGACGAGATCGAAATCCGCGAGCCTGGCGGCCTGTCGCGCACGGTGCGCGTGCTGGGCCTCAGCGATGTCCGGGGCCCAGCGCCGGTGGCCCAGCAGGTGTATGCGGAAACCGAGGCCAGCCGAACAGCGCGCGAGGCGGCCCTCAACTTGCGCCGCATGGGGGTGGAGCCTGCCTTGGCCCACACCGCGGGGCGCCCCACCAAACGCGACCGGCGCGAGCTGGCCGATTGGGACCGGTGGAGCGCCACCTGGGAGGGGCCCGGCAACCGCTGAGCCCGGGCCTTGAATTCCCGGGCTCAGGCCCCATCTCTTTCAACGTCGGCCCACCGGCGAGGTATTCGCGTTGACGGCCCATGCAGCGAATCAATGAAGATAAAACCAGTTGACCGCTGATGCATTACTTTTAAGCGCCAATCAAGCCAAATCCACATGAATCCCGCGCAAGATCCCCACACCCCCCCTGGCGCCTCCGGCTCGGCCGCGGGTCCACAACCGGGTACCCCGCCGGCACCTGAGGCCGCGGCATCGCCCGATCAGCAGCTGGCCGAATTGAAGGCCCGGCATACCGAAGTCTCCGACGCCTACCTGCGGGCCAAAGCCGAAGCGGAAAACATCCGCCGCCGCTCGGAAGAGGAAATCAGCAAGGCGCGCAAATACGCCGTCGAAGCTTTTGCCGAGAGCCTGCTGCCGGTGCGCGACAGCCTGGAAGCGGCCGTGGCCATCCCGGCAGCCACCACCGACCAGGTGCTCGAGGGCGTGCACGCCACGCTGCGCCAACTGGCCGCCGCGCTGGAACGCAACAAGGTGCTGGAAATCAACCCGCCGGCGGGTACCAAGTTCGACCCGCACCAGCACCAGGCCATCAGCATGGTGCCGGCCAACCAGGAAGCCAACACGGTGGTCACCGTGCTGCAAAAAGGCTATCTGATCGCCGACCGCGTGCTGCGCCCCGCACTGGTCACGGTGGCAGCACCCAAGTAAGCAGGAAGGTCAGCAGGGCCATACGGCCGGCTCGGGGCCTTGAAACCGCCCCGCCCGCCCCTACCTGTTCACCAGACACGAATTTCAGCCGCTACTCGCGGCCCACCGACTACAAGGAGTCATCATGGGAAAGATCATCGGCATTGACCTGGGCACGACCAACTCGTGCGTGGCGGTCATGGAAGGCAACACCACGCGAGTGATCGAGAACAGCGAAGGTGCACGCACCACGCCGTCCATCATCGCGTACCAGGAAGACGAAGAGATCCTGGTGGGCGCCTCGGCCAAGCGCCAAGCCGTCACCAACCCGCGCAACACGCTGTATGCCGTCAAGCGCCTGATCGGTCGCAAGTTCACCGAAAAGGAAGTGCAGAAGGACATCGACCTGATGCCTTACACCATCAGCGCGGCCGACAACGGTGACGCCTGGGTCGAAGTGCGCGGCAAGAAACTCGCCCCGCCCCAGATCAGCGCCGAAGTGCTGCGCAAGATGAAAAAGACGGCCGAGGACTACCTTGGCGAAGAAGTGACCGAGGCCGTGATCACGGTACCGGCCTACTTCAACGACAGCCAGCGCCAGGCTACCAAGGACGCCGGCCGCATCGCGGGCCTGGACGTCAAGCGCATCATCAACGAACCCACTGCTGCGGCACTGGCCTTCGGCCTGGACAAGGGTGGCAAGGGCGACCGCAAGATTGCCGTGTACGACCTGGGCGGCGGCACCTTCGACGTGTCCATCATCGAAATCGCCGATGTCGACGGCGAGATGCAGTTCGAAGTGCTGTCCACCAACGGCGACACCTTCCTGGGCGGTGAAGACTTCGACCAGCGCATCATCGACTACATCATTGCCGAGTTCAAGAAGGAACAAGGCGTTGACCTCACCAAGGATGTGCTGGCCCTGCAGCGCCTGAAGGAAGCGGCCGAGAAGGCCAAGATCGAGCTGTCTGCTTCTGCCGGCACCGATGTGAACCTGCCCTACATCACCGCAGACGCCACCGGGCCCAAGCACCTGAACATCAAGCTCACCCGCGCCAAGCTGGAAAGCCTGGTGGACGAGCTCATCGAGCGCACCATCGACCCCTGCCGCACCGCCATCAAGGATGCCGGCGTGAAGGTCAGCGACATCGACGATGTGATCCTGGTGGGCGGCATGTCCCGCATGCCCAAGGTGCAGGACAAGGTCAAGGAGTTCTTCGGCAAGGAACCGCGCAAGGATGTGAACCCCGATGAGGCCGTGGCCGTCGGCGCCGCCATCCAGGGTCAGGTGCTCTCAGGCGACCGCAAGGACGTGCTGCTGCTGGACGTCACCCCGCTGTCCCTGGGCATCGAAACCCTGGGCGGCGTGATGACCAAGATGATCAAGAAGAACACCACGATTCCCACCAAGTTCAGCCAGGTGTTCTCCACCGCCGACGACAGCCAGCCGGCCGTGACCATCAAGGTCTTTCAGGGCGAGCGTGAGATGGCCACCGGCAACAAGTCGCTGGGCGAATTCAACCTCGAAGGCATTCCGCCCGCCCCGCGCGGCACGCCGCAGATCGAGGTCACCTTCGACATCGACGCCAACGGCATCCTGCATGTGAGCGCCAAGGACAAGGGCACCGGCAAGGAAAACAAGATCACCATCAAGGCCAACTCCGGCTTGTCGTAAGACGAGATCCAGACGATGGTCAAGGACGCCGAACTCAACGCCGCTGAGGACAAGAAGAAGCTCGAACTGGTGCAGGCCCGCAACAACGGCGAGGCCATGACGCATTCGGTGAAGAAGA
>CAMCTE010000270.1 GCA_945878385.1 Azohydromonas lata NBRC 102462
CGCGCGAAGAGCTGATTGCGCACGACCGCACGGTGGAAGAGATTCGCGCCTTCATCGGTGCGGACGCCCTGATCTATCAGGATGTGGACGCCATGAAGCGGGTGGTGGGACAGTTGAACCCGAAGATCGGCGGCTTTGAGGCTTCGTGCTTCGATGGCCACTACATCACCGGGGATGTGAGCGTGAGCGACTTTGCCGCCATGGCCGCGCAGCGCAAGGCACAGGGCGACGAAGAGGACGGCCCGGGCCGTGGACGCCTGACCCTGCCCAACGCGCAGCCGTCCCAGGAGGGCGCGTGATGGCCGAGTCGTCTTCGCCCTGGGGCAACGACCGCCTGCCTGCCGATGTGCGCCTGGACACCTTGGCCGTGCGCGAGGGCCTGCCGCACACGCAGTGGGGCGAAAACTCCGAGGCCCTGTTCCTGACCAGCAGCTTCGTGCACCCGAGTGCGGAAGCGGCCGCGCGGCGCTTTGCCAACGAGGAAGAGGCCTTCGTCTATTCGCGCTTTTCCAACCCGACGGTGAGCATGATGGAGCGGCGCTTGGCCGCTTTGGAAGGCACGCAGGCCTGCATTGCCACCTCCAGCGGCATGGCCGCGGTGATGCTGATGCTGATGGGGCTGTTGAAGGCGGGCGACCATGTGGTGTGTTCGCGCAGCGTGTTCGGCGCCACCATCAAGTTGATTCAAGGCGAGTTCGGCAAGTTCGGCGTGCAAAGCACCTTCGTGTCGCAGACCGATGTGGATGAATGGAAGCGAGCGGTGCAGCCCAACACCCGGCTGCTGTTTGCCGAAACGCCCAGCAACCCGCTGACCGAGGTGTGCGACATGGCCGCCCTTTCGCAGATTGCGCGGGATGCGGGGGCCTGGTTCGCGGTGGACAACTGCTTTTGCACGCCGGCGCTGCAGCGGCCAGTGGAATACGGGGCCGACCTCGTGATCCATTCGGGCACCAAGTACCTGGACGGCCAGGGCCGCGTGCTGGCCGGTGCGGTGTGTGGCTCTTCGGAACTGGTGGAGCAACGCTTTGTGCCGGTGATGCGGTCGGCCGGCATGAGCCTGTCGCCCTTCAACGCCTGGGTGGTGCTCAAGGGCATGGAGACACTGGGCATTCGCATGCAGGCCCAAAGCGAACGGGCGCTGGCCTTGGCGCGGTGGTTGGAAGAGCAGCCCAATGTGGCGCGCGTGTACCACCCGGGGCTGCCATCACACCCGCAGCATGCCCTGGCCATGCAGCAACAGCGCGGCTGCGGCGGCGCGGTGGTGAGCTTCATCGTGAAGGGGCAGGGCTCTGCTGAAGCGCGCGCCAATGCCTTTGCCACTATCGATGCCACCCGCATCTGTTCCATCACCGCCAACCTGGGCGACACCAAGACCACCATCACCCATCCGGCCAGCACTTCGCACGGGCGGCTGAGCGAAGCGCAGCGCGAAGCCGCCGGGATCACGCAGGGGATGGTCCGCGTGGCGGTGGGCTTGGAAGACCTTGAGGACTTGAAGGCCGACTTGGCCCGAGGGCTGGCCCTGTTGGGATGAGGAAATGACGAGTTTGATCCGCACGCGCATTGCGCCTTCCCCCACCGGTTTCCTGCACCTGGGCACGGCCCGCACGGCCTTGTATTCCTGGGCGTTTGCCCGCCACTTCGGTGGCCAGTTCATTCTGCGCATTGAAGACACCGATGTGGCGCGGTCCACGCAAGAGTCGGTGGAGCAGATTCTTCAATCGATGAAGTGGCTGGGCCTGGCTTACGACGAGGGCCCGATCTACCAGATGCAGCGCCTGCAGCGCTACCACGAGGTGGTGGAGCAGATGATCGCCGCCGGCACCGCCTACCGCTGCTGGTGCACGCCGGCGGAGCTTGATGAGATGCGCGAGCAGCAGAAGGCGCGCGGCGAGAAGACCCGCTACGACGGCCGTTGGCGCCCGGTGCCGGGCAAGGTGTTGCCCGCGCCGCCTGCGGGCGTGAAACCCGTGGTGCGCTTTGCCAACCCGCTGCACGGCGTGGTCACCTGGGACGACCTGGTGAAGGGGCCGATCAGCATTTCGAACGAAGAGATCGACGACCTGATCATCCTGCGGCCCGCGCCGGATGACGCGCTGCCGGGCTCGCTGGGCATTCCCACCTACAACTTTGCGGTGGTGGTGGACGACTGGGACATGCGCATCACGCACGTGTTCCGCGGCGACGAGCACATCAACAACACGCCTTGGCAGATCAACATCTACCGTGCGCTGGGCGCTGCGGTGCCGGCGTTCGGGCACTGCCCGATCATCCTGGGTGACGATGGCCTGAAGCTGAGCAAGCGGCGCGGCGCGGTGAGCGTGACCGCCTACGAAGAAGGCGGCTACCTGCCCGAGGCCATGCTGAACTACCTGGCCCGCTTGGGCTGGAGCCACGGCGACGACGAGCTGTTCACGCAAGAACAGATGGTGCAATGGTTTGACGGCACGCACCTGGCCAAGAGCCCCGCGCAGTGGGACCCAGCGAAGTTGGCCTGGGTGAATGCCCAGTACATCAAGCAGGCTGATGATGCGCGTTTGGCAACGCTGGTGCAGCAGCAGTTGCACCGGCGCGGCCTGGCTGTGGCGCATGACGCCACGCTGGTGGTGCAGTGCGCCCTGTTCAAGGACCGCTGCAGCACCACGGTGGAATTGGCCGATTGGGTGGCGCTGTACCACGCCGCGCCCGAGCCTTCGGAAGAAGAGCGGGCGCAGCTGGTGACCGAGGCCGTGGTGCCGGCCTTGCGTGCTCTGCGCGAACGCCTGGCTTCATGCGAATGGACGAAGGAGGGTGTGGCCGCTGCGCTGAAGCAGACCTTGGGTGAATTCGGCCTGAAGATGCCGGCCTTGGCCATGCCGCTGCGCCTGTTGGTGTGCGGCCGTGTGCAGACCCCTTCGGTGGATGCGGTGCTGGCGCTGTTTGCCCGGGAAGAAGCCCTCAAGCGCTTGCGGGGCGTGTGAAAAACATGCTAGACTAGCGGTCTTGCTTGAACGGTGCGACACCTTCAAAGCTGGTGCGGAACGAAGTAGGTTTTGCAGCAGCCAAAAGGGGGTATAGCTCAGCTGGGAGAGCG
>CAMCTE010000271.1 GCA_945878385.1 Azohydromonas lata NBRC 102462
AAGAACAGGCCTTCCATCAGGCAGGCAAAGACGATCAGGCTCTTGAGCAGCTTCTGGTCGGCTTCGGGCGTGCCCGTCTTGAAGTTCGGGTCCATGATGGCGTCGATGAAAGGGATCAGGAACTCGTCCTTGTCCCGGATCGACGACACCTCGTGATAGGCGTTGAAGATCTCGCTTTCATCCAAGCCCAGCGACTCGACGATGTACTGATAGGCGTGGGTGTGGATGGCCTCTTCGAAGGCCTGACGCAACAGGAACTGGCGGCACTCGGGTGCCGTGATGTGGCGGTAAGTGCCCAGCGTGATGTTGTTGGCCGCGAGTGAATCGGCCGTGACGAAGAAACCGAGGTTGCGCTTGATGACGCGGCGCTCGTCTTCGGTCAACCCGTTGGGGTCTTTCCAAAGGGCGATGTCGCGAGACATGTTGATCTCTTGCGGCATCCAGTGGTTGGCACAGGTGGCGAGGTACTTTTCCCATGCCCACTTGTACTTGAACGGCACCAACTGATTGACATCGGTTTGACCGTTGATGATGCGTTTGTCGGCCGCGTTGACCCGGCGCTCGGCGGTGGCCGATGCGGCTGCCGCCGCCACTGGCTTGACCGCCACCAGTTCATTGAGCGGCATGACCGCAGGAGCGGCAAAGGCTGCTGACTGCGGCACATGATTCGACGCGTGGACCGGCGCTTGCACCGGCACTTCAGCGACCTTGGGCACCGCAGCTGCGGCGTCAGAACCAGACACCACGCGGGGCGTGGCGGTGATGGTGGAACGAGATTCGTCTTCCCAAACGAGCATTGCTGCTTTCCTTAACAGTTCGAATTATCAGAGCGTTCAGTCGCAACACCAAGCTTTTCAGTGCGCAAGGCACACATCGTGTTGCGATCAAACATCGAATTGATCACTGGCACGCTTCGCAAGTGGGGTCGTCGATGGCGCAGAACTTGATGTCGGTGGCGGGCACCGCAGCATCCTGTTGGGCGCGCGCCTGTGCAGCGGCCGCATCCACCGCCGACATCGCTGCACCCGCACCACCGGCCGTAGGCACTGCGTTGAGCTGCCCACGATTCACCGTGCTCATCTCCACATGCGTGGCACTTTGCGTGCGCAGGTAGTAGGTGGTCTTCAAGCCGCGCGTCCAGGCCAGCTTGTAGGTTTCATCGAGTTTCTTGCCTGACGCACCGGCCATGTAGATGTTGAGCGATTGCGCCTGGTCGATCCACTTCTGGCGACGCGCAGCGGCTTCAACCAACCACACGGGTTCCACTTCGAAGGCGGTGGCATACAGGCGCTTGAGTTCGACCGGCACCCGGTCGATGGACCACAGCGAACCCTTGAAGTGCTTGAGGTCCATGATCATCACATCGTCCCAGAGACCCAGGCGCTTGAGGTCACGGATCAGGTACTCGTTGATCACGGTGAATTCGCCGGACAGGTTGGACTTCACCGAGAGGTTGCCGAAGCAGGGCTCGATGGAGGCGTCCACGCCGATGATGTTGGAGATGGTGGCCGTGGGGGCGATGGCCACACAATTGCTGTTGCGCATTCCATGCTCAGCGATGCGCGCGCGCAGCGCGTCCCAGTTCATGCTGGCGGACAGGTCGACTTCCACATAACCGCCGCGCTGGTCGGCCAACAGCTTGACCGAATCCAGCGGCAGCACACCGCGGTCCCACAGGGAGCCGCGGAAGCTGCTGTAGCGGCCCCGCTCTGCAGCCAGGTCGGTGGAGGCCCAATAGGCGTAGTAGCACAAGGCTTCCATCGAACGGTCGGCAAATTCAACCGCCTCCTTGGAGGCGTAGGGCAGGCGCATCTGGTACAGCGCGTCCTGGAAGCCCATGACGCCCAAACCCACCGGACGGTGGCGCAAGTTGGAATCGCGCGCCTTCTTCACCGCGTAGTAGTTGATGTCGATCACGTTGTCGAGCATGCGCATGGCCACCGACACGGTCTTCTTCAACTTGTCCTGGTCGATCACCTTGCTGCCCTGACCGTCGTCCTTTAGGTGCTGCGACAGGTTGACCGATCCCAGGTTGCACACCGCGATCTCGCTGTCGTTGGTGTTGAGCGTGATCTCGGTGCACAGGTTGGACGAATGCACCACACCCACATGCTGCTGGGGAGAACGCACATTGCAGGCGTCCTTGAAAGTGATCCAGGGGTGGCCGGTTTCGAACAGCATCGACAGCATCTTGCGCCAGAGGTCTCTGGCGGGCATGCGCTTGTAGAGCTTGATGTCGCCACTGTCGACCTTGCGCTCGTAAGCGGTATACGCGTCTTCGAATGCCTTGCCGAACTTGTCGTGCAAGTCGGGGCAGGTGGAGGGGCTGAACAGCGTCCAGTCACCGCCCTCGAGCACCCGCTTCATGAAAAGGTCGGGAATCCAGTTGGCGGTGTTCATGTCGTGGGTGCGGCGGCGGTCGTCACCCGTGTTCTTGCGCAGCTCCAGGAACTCCTCGATGTCCAGGTGCCAGCTTTCCAGATAGGCGCACACGGCACCCTTGCGCTTGCCACCCTGGTTCACCGCCACGGCGGTGTCGTTGACCACCTTGAGGAAGGGCACCACGCCCTGGCTCTTGCCGTTGGTGCCCTTGATGTAGGAACCCAAGGCGCGCACATTGGTCCAGTCATTGCCCAGGCCGCCGGCAAATTTGCTCAGCAGCGCGTTTTCCTTGAGGGCTTCGTAGATGCCATCCAGGTCGTCGGCCACCGTGGTCAGGTAGCAGGACGAGAGTTGCGAGCGCCGCGTGCCGCTGTTGAACAGCGTGGGCGTGCTGCTCATGAAGTCAAACGTGGACAGGACGTTGTAGAACTCGATGGCGCGGGCTTCGCGGTCGATTTCATTGAGCGACAGGCCCATGGCCACGCGCATGAAGAAAGCCTGCGGCATCTCAATGCGGGCTTCTTCGATGTGCAGGAAATAGCGGTCGTACAGGGTTTGCAAGCCGAGGTAATCGAACTGGAGGTCCCGGCTGGCGTTCACGGCTGCCCCCAGCTTGGCCAAGTCGAACTGCAGCAACTTGTCGTCCAGCACTACGGCCTCGACGCCC
>CAMCTE010000272.1 GCA_945878385.1 Azohydromonas lata NBRC 102462
GGAAAGGTACGCATATCGACACACTCACCACTTCGCCAGGTGGTGCCCACCGCTTGGGGATGATCGCAGGCAAGTTCGAAGGGCCGCCCCCATACGACCCATTCTTCAACCTCCCCATTTTTGGTGAGCCGCCCCAAAAGCGAAAATACCAACTCGCCAACTACCGCTACGCCTGGGACGACCGCCAGCGCATGACCACCGAACTGGTGGCCGGCAAATTCTGGGGGCAGGATACGGGCGCACAGTTCACCCAACGGTTCTGGTTTGGTGATTCAAGCATCGCGGCCTACTACCGCCGCAGCCAGATGCCGATGTCGGACAAACCCGTGGCCTTCGCGGGCCTCCTGTTCACCTTCCCGCTCACGCCTCGGTCCACCACCGGGTGGAAGTGGGGTGGGGTGCGGGGCGCCAATAACTTCGCCTTGAACGTCGAATCCAAGGTGGGAGAAACCGACAACCGCCTAACCTTCGGCTACGGTGAGATCCCCCGTTTCGGCGAAGGCGTGGCGCAGTTCGCGAACCAAGATCGGTTCTCTGGGGCCTACTACCGCGCCAACGCTTGGCGCCTGCGCAACGCCTTCAGGGAACTCACCCGCGACTGAACTTGAACTTCATATAGGAACGGAATACACTGCCATTCCTATATGAACTCCAGCGTCCGCATCCCCCTGCAAGCCGCGCCCGAGCAGCACGCCCGGCTCGTGGCCCTGCAGGCGGCGTTCGCCCAAGTGTGCAATGCGCTGTCGCCCCGCGTGCAGGCCACCCGCACCTGGAACCGGGTGGCCCTGCACCACCTGGCCTACCGGGAACTGCGGGATCAGTTCCCCGCGCTGGGCTCCCAGATGGTCTGCAATGCCATCTATTCCGTTTCGCGCGCCTGCCGCATCGTGTTCCAAACGCCGGGCAGCCCCTTCCACATCTCACAGTTGGCGGGCAAGCCCCTGCCGCTGTTGAAGTTCACCGCCGACAGTCCCGTTTACTTCGACCGCCACACCCTCAGCATCAAAGCCGGGGTGGTGTCCATGTACACGCTGGACGGCCGCATGAAGTTCCAACTGGCCCTGCGGCCCGAAGATGAGGAATCCTTCCACAAACGCAAATTGCGCGAGATCGTGCTGCTGCGCAGGTCTGAAATATTCGAATTGCAATTCCTCTTTGGTGAAGAAACCACCAACGAAAAACCCATGACGCCGGCCGCCAGCGCCACGGCCCCGGTACCCGAATACCTCCAAGTCGAGGAATCTGTCTGATGTCTTCTCTGTCTCCTACCGCAGCACGCACAACGGCGCCGAAAGCGCATGCAGGCGCTCGTAAGGCGGCGCCATCGCCCCGCCCCGGCCAAGCCGAACCCGAACTGCGCCGCGTCTTCAAACCGGCCTGGCCCATCCTGCGCCGCGCAGCCCTGTTTTCCATCATTGCAGGCCTGCTCATGCTGGCGCCTTCGGTCTACATGCTGGAGGTCTACGCCCGCGTGGTGGACAGCCGCAGCCACATCACGCTGCTCATGCTCACCATCGCGGTCATGGGCGCCTACGCGGTGATGGAAGCGCTGGAATGGGTGCGCAGCCAAATGCTGCACCAGGCCGGCGAAGAACTCGACCAGGGCATGGCCCCGCGCCTGTTTCAACTGGTGTTCGAAGCCAACCTGCGCCGCATTCCGGTGGGCTTGATGCAGCCTTTGAACGACTGGAAAACCATCCGCGAATTCCTGGTCTCGCCCTTCGTTTCGTCCAGCATGGAGCTGCCCGTGGCACTGGTGTTCCTGGTGCTGGTCTACCTCATCAATCCGGTGTTGGGGTGGGTCACCGCCGGTGCTGCCGTGTTGCAGGTGCTCATTGCATTGCTGACTGAACGCAGCACCCAGCCGCCTTTGGCCGCAGCCAACCGCAGTGCCGCGGGGGCACAACAGTATGCAGACGGTTCGCTGCGCAACGCCGAAGTCATCGAAGCCATGGGCATGCTCAAGTCCATCCATGGCCGTTGGCAGCTGCGCCAGCGCGAATTTCTGAACCTGCAGGCCGAAGCCAGCACCGCTGCTGGTGGTTATCAGGCCCTGTCCAAGATGCTGCAACAGGTGGTGTCTTCCGCGCTGCTGGGCCTGGCCGCTTGGTTCACCCTGAAAAATGAAATCGCCGGTGGCCCGGCCATGATGATCGTGGCCTCCATCATCGGCGGTCGGGTGCTGGCGCCACTGGCCCAAATGGTGGCGCAGTGGAAACTGCTGGTGAATGTGCGCGATGCCTGGGGCCGATTGACCGTGGTGCTGGCCCAGATGCCTGAGAAGGAAGCGGGCATGTCGCTGCCAGCCCCGCGCGGTGTGCTCACCGTAGAACAACTGGTGGCTGGCCCGCCGCCCCTGCCCGGGCAGCAGCCGCAGGCCATCCTGCGCGGTGTGCAGTTCGGCGTGAACCCCGGTGAAGTGCTGGCCGTCATCGGCCCCAGCGCCGCCGGCAAAACCACCCTGGCGCGCATGTTGGTGGGCCTGTGGCCCGCGCTGCAAGGCAAGGTGAGGCTGGACGGCGCCGATGTGCACAGTTGGAACAAAGCCGAACTCGGCCCCTCGGTAGGCTATCTGCCGCAGGGGGTGGAACTGTTCGAGGGCACGGTGGCCGAAAACATCGCCCGCTTTGGCCCGGTGAACGACACCGAAGTGCAAAGTGCTGCCCAGGCGGTGGGCCTGCACGAATTCATCCTGGCCTTGCCGCAGGGCTACAACACACCGGTGGGCCGCGAAGGGGCGGTGCTTTCCGGCGGTCAACGGCAGCGCGTGGCCCTGGCGCGTGCCCTGTACGGCCAGCCGGCCCTGGTGGTGCTGGACGAACCGAATTCCAGCCTGGATGAAGCCGGCGACGCGGCCCTGGTGGGTGCCATTCAAGGCCTCAAGCAGCGTGGCGCCACCGTGGTGGTCATGACCCACCGCACCAGCGTGCTGGGTGTTACCGACAAGATCTTGCTGCTCGTGGAAGGCAACCAGCAGGCTTTCGGCCCGCGCGACGAAGTGTTGGCCGCCATTCAGAAGGCCAATCAGCAAGCGGCTCAGGCG
>CAMCTE010000273.1 GCA_945878385.1 Azohydromonas lata NBRC 102462
TCGGCTCGGCGGTAATCGAAGAGAACGGTGTCGGACATGGGCAATCAGGAGGCTTGAAGCGCAACTGTACGCGGCATGCGCTGAGAGGGCCGGGCTGGCTTAGGATAGCCCCGATGAAACCAGAAGCTGAGCAGGCCGGCGGTGCGCCAGATCACGCGCCACCCAGCGATGTGGAAACCATCGCCTTGGTGGGTGTGGCCCACGGCACTTCCCACTTCTTCCACCTGCTGCTGCCTCCCTTGTTCCCGATGCTGGCCGCGGACTACGGCTTCAGCTATGCGGAGCTGGGGCTGTTGGTCACGGTCTTCTTCGTGATTTCCGGCGTGGGTCAAGCCATGGCCGGTTTTGTGGTGGACCGCATTGGCGGCTGGCCGGTGCTGCTGGGGGCCATGGTCTGTTTTGCAGGCGCGGCGCTGGCGGCTGCCGGTGCACAGGGCTACACCGGATTCATGCTGGCCGCCGCCCTGGCAGGGTTGGGCAACGCACCGTTCCATCCGGCCGACTTTTCGATCCTCAACCAGCGGGTGTCGCCCGCGCGCCTGGGGCATGCTTTTTCGGTCCACGGCATCAGCGGAAATCTGGGTTGGGCGGCTGCGCCTTTGGTGGTGGCGGGTGTGGCCGCAGCCAGTGGGTCCTGGCGCATGGCCATGGTGGCGTGTGCCGTGTGGGCGCTGGCGGTGGCGCTGCTGCTGTGGTGGCGTTCGGCCGCGCTGCGGCCCCGGTCCTTGGCGCGAATTGCTTCGGGCCCACCCAGTGCGGGCACCCCGGCGCCATCTGAATCCTCCCTGTCCTTTTTGCGTCTGCCTTCGGTCTGGGTGTGTTTTCTCTTCTTCTTTTGGAGCACTTGCTCGCTTGCTGCAGTCCAGAGCTTCCTGGGCCCGGCCATGGGCCGCCTGTACGAACAGCCCCTGGGATGGCTGGCGATGATGGTGACTGGTTACATGCTGGCCAGCGCGGGGGGCATGGTGGTGGGGGGCTTCGTGGTGAAGTCCTCACCGCAGCTCGAGCGCAACATCGCCTGGGCCCTGAGCGCTGCAGCCCTGATGCTCCTGCTGGCCGGTAGCGGCTGGCTGCCCGCCGTGGCCAGTGGGGTGCTCGTGGCCTTGGCCGGGGCAGGCGTGGGTCTGGCAGGGCCCTCGCGTGACATGCTCATTCGCCAGGCGGCACCACCCGGCGCCACGGGGCGCGTGTACGGAGCGGTGTATTCGGGCCTGGATGTGGGTTTTGCGGTGGCTGCGCCGGTGTTCGGCTGGTTGCTTGACCGGGGTCTGTCGAGCAGCGTTTTCGCCGGCGCAGCCTTGGCGCTGTTGCTCGGTGTGGCATCGGCGGCTTGGGTGGGCCAGCGCTTGCCAGGCCGCGCCGTGGCCCTTTCATCAGAAGGAGCAGGTTGATGGTGACTTCGCAGCAAGGTGTGCCGCAGCGCTCAGGTGGCCATGTCATCGTGGAGGCCCTGGTGGCGCAGGGCGTGGACACCGTCTTCGGCGTGCCGGGTGAAAGCTTTCTGGCCGCTCTCGACGGATTCCATGAGCACCGTGAACGCATTCGCTTCATTGCGTGCCGCCAGGAAGGCGGTGCCGCCTACATGGCGGAGGCGGTGGGCAAGCTCACCGGCTGGCCCGGCGTGTGCATGGTGACCCGCGGGCCGGGCGCCACCAACGCCTCCATCGGCATCCACACGGCGTTTCAGGACAGCACGCCCTTGGTGGTGATCATCGGGCAGGTTGGGGCCGAATTCCGAGACCGCGAAGCGTTTCAGGAACTCGACTATCGCCAGTTTTTCGGACCTGGCACCCTGGGCATGGCCAAATGGGCGGCCGAAGTGTCGGACGCGGCTCGGTTGCCTGAATACATCGCGCGCGCCTTTCACACGGCCTTGCAGGGCCGTCCGGGCCCGGTGGTGCTGGCTGTGCCCGAGGATGTGATGTCGGCCATGACCGATGCGCCCGTGCTGCCGCGCGTGCAACCCGCGCGGGCCGTGCCCAGTGCAACCGACATCCACCGCTGGCGACACCTGTTGGAGTCGGCACAGCGGCCCATCGTGATTGCCGGCGGCAGTGGCTGGACGCCCGCATCGGCGCGCGCCCTGCAGGCGTTTGCGCAAGCCTGGAATTTGCCGGTGGCCTGCGGCCTGAGGTTTCAGGACACCTTTGACAATTCGCACCCGCTGTATGCAGGGGATGCCGGTATCGGTATCAACCCTGCACTGGCCGAACGCATCCGGCAGGCCGATCTGGTGATGGCGCTGGGCGTACGCCTGGGTGAGATGACCACCAGCGGCTACACGCTCCTTCAGGCCCCGCGTCCGCAGCAGCGGTTGGTGCATCTGCATCCCGGGCCCGACGAATTGGGGCGTGTCTATGCCGCCGACCTTGTGCTGCAGGCCTCGCTTTCGGAGATGCACGAGGTGTGGTCCCGTTTGGGCTCGCCCGAAGAGGCCGTGCCCTGGTCGGCCTGGACACAGGCTGCGGTTGCAGACTACGCCCGCAATCGCGAGCATCCACCCGTGGAGCCTTTGGACATGGCGGTGGTGGTCAAAACCATCGAGCGCCTTTCCCCGCGCGACACCATCTACACCAACGGCGCGGGCAATTTTTCAGGTTGGCTGCACCGCTACCTGCGCTACCCCGGCCTGGCCGAAGTGGGCAAGACCCAACTCGCGCCCACCTCGGGCGCCATGGGCTATGGCCTGCCCGCTGCAGTGGCCGCCTCGCTCACGCAAACCGGTCGAGCCGTGGTCAACCTGGCCGGGGATGGCGACTTCCTGATGAACGGACAGGAGATGGCCACGGCCACTGGGTATGGCGCAGGCCGCGCCGGCGCGCCGCTCATCAGCATCGTGGTGGACAACGGCACCTACGGAACGATCCGCATGCACCAGGAGCGCGAATTCCCGGGGCGTGTCAGTGGCAGCGACCTGTTCAATCCTGATTTCGCTGCCATGGCCCGTGCGTTTGGATGGGAGGCCGAGACCATCCTGGCCACCCCGGCATTCGAACCGGCTTTCGAGCG
>CAMCTE010000274.1 GCA_945878385.1 Azohydromonas lata NBRC 102462
AATTGCCCCTATGGCAACGCCTCCCGTCTGTCGTTTGATGGACTATGGCAAGTTCAAGTACCAAGAGCAGAAGAAGGCAGCAGAGGCGAAAGCCAAGCAGCACGTCATCGAGATCAAGGAAGTCAAGTTCCGTCCCGGCACCGATGAAGGCGACTACGCGGTGAAGATGCGCAACCTGAGACGCTTCATTGCTGACGATGGCGACAAGGGCAAGGTCACTTTGCGTTTCCGCGGTCGAGAAATCACGCACCAAGAAATCGGTATGCGTCTGTTGGAACGCATCCGTGACGAGCTGGCCGATGTGGCGGTGGTCGAGCATATGCCCAAGCTCGAAGGTCGGCAGATGATCATGGTGCTGGCGCCCAAGCGGCGCTGAGCCAACGGGGCCTTCGGGCCCTGAGAGTATTGAAGCAGTTTCGCGAACCGGCGGTTTGGTCGCCGCCGGCTCGAACGAAGAAGCCGTTGCAGGCCAACAAGTACCTGGAGTCCGTTTCCAGGTCGCCTACAGGGGTCACTTAAAAGGAGCAGTCATGCCCAAGATGAAGACCAAGAGCAGCGCGAAAAAGCGTTTTCGCGTTCGTCCGGGTGGCACCGTCAAGCGCGGTCAGGCGTTCAAGCGCCACATCCTGACCAAGAAGACCACGAAGAACAAGCGCCAGCTTCGCGGCGCCGTCAACGTGCACGAGACCAATATGGGTCACATGGCTCAGATGCTGCCCTTCGCAGGTCTGTAAGCCGCCCGGTCATCTTCAAGGAAAGGATTCGATATGCCTCGCGTCAAACGTGGTGTCACCGCACGCGCCCGTCACAAGAAGGTTCTGGCCCTGGCCAAGGGTTTCCGGGGCCGCCGCAAGAACGTCTTCCGCATCGCCAAACAGGCGGTGATGAAGGCGGGTCAGTACGCCTACCGTGATCGTCGCGCCAAGAAGCGCGTGTTCCGTCAGCTGTGGATCGCCCGTATCAATGCAGCTTCCCGCGAGCTCGGCGTCACCTACAGCAAGTTCATGGCCGGCCTGAAGAAGGCCAATATCGGCATCGATCGCAAGGTCCTGGCCGACATGGCGGTGAATGACCCGGCTGCCTTTGGCAGCATCGTGGCTCAGGTGAAGGCCCAACTGGCTTGACGCCCTGGGGTCGGCGCGCCCGTCGCGCCGGTCTCTGGTATCGGCGCGGCCATCGCGCCGGCACCCCGCAAGCATCTCGGCCGTCACCTGTGTGACGGCCGTTTTCTTTTGCAGCCGTTTGTTTTCGGTTTCATCTTTGTGTTGCATGAACGAGCTTGAATCGATGGTGGCCGACGCCACCACAGACTTCACCGCAGCGGCCACGCCCGCTGAACTGGAAAACGCCAAGGCGCGCTATCTGGGCAAGGCCGGCCGGGTGACCGACCTGCTCAAAGCCCTAGGGGCCTTGCCGGTGGAGGAAAAGAAGGCACGCGGCGCCGAGATCAACGCCGCCAAGACCCAAATTGAAAACGCGCTGCAGGCACGACGCCAAGCCTTGGCCGATGCCGAGCTTCAGTCGCAACTCCAGGCTGAATCCTTGGATGTCACGCTGCCCGGCCGCCGCCGCGGCACCGCGGGCTTGCACCCGGTTTCCCGCACGCTCGAGCGCATCGAGGCCATCTTCGGCTCCATGGGCTTTGAAGTGGCCGACGGCCCCGAGATCGAGAACGACTGGTTCAATTTCACGGCACTGAACACGCCGGCCGACCACCCCGCGCGCTCCATGCACGACACCTTCTATGTCGACATGAACAGCGCCGATGGTTCGCCCTACCTGCTGCGCACGCACACCAGCCCGATGCAGGTGCGCCATGCCGTGCAGCATGTCAAGCGTCACCAGGCACTGCTGCAGGCCGGCAAGGCCATGCCCGAGATTCGAGTCATCGCGCCGGGCCGCACCTATCGGGTGGACAGCGACGCCACCCATTCCCCCATGTTCCACCAGTGCGAAGGCCTGTGGATCGGCGAGCGCGTGAGCTTCAAGGACTTGAAGGCGGTGTTCGGCGATTTCTTCCGCACCTTCTTTGAAACCGAAGACCTGCAGATCCGCTTTCGGCCCAGCTTCTTCCCCTTCACCGAACCCTCGGCCGAGGTGGATATCGCCTTTGCAAGTGGGCCGCTGAAGGGCCGCTGGCTCGAAGTGGCCGGCTCGGGCCAGGTGCATCCGAGTGTGGTGCGCAA
Source organism: Azohydromonas lata NBRC 102462 (assembly GCA_945878385.1). Taxonomy (GTDB): domain Bacteria; phylum Pseudomonadota; class Gammaproteobacteria; order Burkholderiales; family Burkholderiaceae_C; genus RFTU01. The sequence continues at coordinate 2,187 of CAMCTE010000274.1, forward strand.
TTTCGGGCTCGACCCCGAGCGCTACATCGGATTTGCCTTTGGCATGGGGCCAGACCGCCTCACGATGTTGCGCTACGGCGTGGACGACCTGCGCCAGTTCTTCGAAGGCGACCTGCGCTTCCTGTCGCAGTTCAACTGAAGCCCATCACGAGTTCACATGCAATTCCCCGAATCCTGGCTGCGCAGCCTGTGCAACCCCGCCCTGAGCACCGCCGAACTGGCTGAGCGCCTGACCATGGCCGGTTTGGAAGTTGAAGAACTTCAACCGGTGGCGCCGCCGTTCTCGCGCATCGTCGTGGCCGAAATCGTCACGGCTGAACAGCACCCCAATGCCGACCGCCTGCGGGTGTGCCAGGTGGAAGCAGGCCCGCACAGCAAGGAAGGCCCTTTGCAGATCGTCTGCGGTGCACCCAATGCGCGGGTGGGCATCAAGGTGCCGCTGGCCCTGGTGGGCGCGCAACTGCCCCCAGGCGAAGACGGCAAGCCCTTTGAGATCAAGGTGGGCAAGTTGCGCGGCGTGGATAGCTTCGGCATGTTGTGTTCGGCGCGTGAGCTCAAGCTCAGTGAAGACCATGGCGGCCTGCTGGAGTTGGCTGCCGATGCGCCACTGGGCGCCAGCGTCCGCGATGTCCTGGGCCTTGATGACACACTGTTCACGCTCAAGCTCACGCCGAATCTGGCCCACCACCTGTCGATGCTCGGTTTGGCGCGTGAAGTGTCGGCACTCACAGGTGCGCCCCTGGTGCAACCCACGGTGCCGGCTGCGGCCGTCTCCATCGACGACCGCCTGCCGGTGCGCATCGAAGCGCCCGATC